>CALDLG010000157.1 GCA_937910785.1 uncultured Lachnospiraceae bacterium
AAGAGACCGATGGACATGTTGCGATTACATTTTGTCTGCGCCCAAAAACAAGGGAGGAAATTCTCGAAGAAAGAGTTTCCGCATTAGAAAAAGGACAAAATACACAGGATTCAGCTATCGAAGATTTAGGGCAGGTCGTATCGGATATGGCGGCAGAAGGGAGTAATTAATGGGAGCGTTCTATGGAAGTAAAATCGAGAATAAGGAAATTAACCAAAAAACAGGGAAAGCATGGAAGTTAGAAGATGTTCCTGCGTTGTGGAGGGAAAAAACAGGTCAGTGGTTAAATACGATAGGAATAGGAAGGTGAAGAAGATGGATATTTCCGCGCTTGTAATTGCGCTTAGTATCCCGTCTGGGATTACTGGTTTCTGTTTTTGGCTTTTAGAGCGAAAAATGGAAAACAGGGAAAAGGAACGGGCAAAAAAGGAGGCTGTCCGGGAAAAGCAGGAGTTTCTAATAGTGAAGAGTATCGGCGCCGCTATTGCCTTGGGAGAAGCTACTGCAGAGGCGGTTTCGAGAATCCCGGATGCACATTGCAACGGGGATATGCATGCAGCGTTGATCTATGCAAGAAATGTAAAGCATGAGCAAAAAGATTTCCTGACACAACAGGGTATAGAGGCTATTTTTTAGAATTTGGACAGTCAGGATTCCAGACATTGCTTCTAAACAAAGGCTTTCCCAAGAGGTAAATGATATGTATGTAGTTATGTATGTAGCCGGATTTGTTTCGGCTATTCTTTTTTTGCTTTTGTACGCCACTATACGGGAACACCGTAGGGCGAAGATCAGAGGCAGACGTAAGAAAAGATTATCAAAAAAAGTAAAGATTGACACATACGTTAAGGCGGCGACTACTTTGGTTCTTTTGCATGGACTTGTAATGGTTACGATGTCCTATGTACTGGCATGGTTTGAAAAAGATGCCGTAGTTGACGTATCGACAACGCTTATAACAGAAATAGTGGCTCCGTTATGCCTGTATATGGGTACAAATTGTATCATGAATATTTTCGAGAAAAATGAGCTGTCATTCAGCAAGCCGATTCAGATGCAGAAGTATCGGGACGTAGCGGACAGAGTAACAGACAACGTAGAGGCAGGCGGCTCAGATTATGTCGCCGGATAGGAGGAAGAAATGAGTGAGATTATTTTTGAGGTTTTGAAAGTTATTGTGATGTTGGTGGTACTGCTTTTTATGAGGTATGTCATTCCGTGGGTAAAGGCTCGGATTGGCTCTGAAAATCTGGAAATGGTTGAAAAGTGGGTTAATACTGTCGTGCTGATGGTACAGCAGGTTTATTATGCCAAGTCCGGCCCGGAAAGAAAAGCGATTGTCATTGATATGTTGAGAGGCATCCTGATCCAGAAGAACATTTCCATATCCGAGGAACAGTTGGATGCGTTGATCGAGGCGGCTGTTAAGGCGATGAAGATGGAAGAGGCAAAAGGTGAAACAACGACAGTAAATGTGGCGGCTCCGACTTCGGAGTAAGGAGGCTATGATATGGCAAATATGAAAATCAGCAAGAATGGAATTGCCCTGATTAAATCGTTTGAGGAATGTAGGCTTAAAGCGTACAAGGCGGTGAGTACGGAAAAGTATTACACCATTGGCTGGGGGCATTATGGGGCTGATGTGAAAGCGGGGCAGACGATTTCTCAGGAGGAGGCGGATGCCCTGCTCCTGACGGACATCCAAAAATATGTGGGATATGTAAATTCGTATGTGAAGTCATTTGCTCCAAATCAGAATCAGTTTGATGCCCTGACATCGTTTTGCTATAACTGCGGCGCCGGGAATCTGAAAAGGCTGGTATCAGACCGGACGGCAGAGGAAGTCGCCAAGCATATCACAGAGTACAACAAATCCGGCGGAAAAGTCCTGAACGGACTGGTGCGGAGAAGGAACGCAGAAAAAGAACTGTTCTGTAAAGGTATGGAAGTGAGCGTTGCCATTATTGTTGGCAGCGCCCGAATTGACGAGAACGGAAAAATCTCTGGTGGAGCCGCTGGCGATCAGACCGGAAAAGAAGTCTGCACTCAGGCGTACTATATGCACTCGAAGGGCTGGTATCTTTACAGGGCAAAGGATGCGGCGGTTGCTGGACATCTGGCATCCGCCATGCTGGACGCTTGTGAGAATGACAATATCGGCTACGATCAGGGAGAGCGGTCAACGGTTATTTCCCAGCTTGAAAGATACGGTACTCTGAAAAAGATTGCCACAAAGGCAGAAGCGGATTGCAGTTCCCTTGTGCGGGCTTGCTGTATTGAGGCTGGATTCGACCCCGGAAATTTCAATACGGTATCCGAGGGAGCAGCGTTGAATAAGACCAGAATGTTTGAGAGCAGGAAGAGCGTCACATCCTCAACGGAACTGTTCAACGGAGATGTTCTGGTGACGAAGACCAAGGGGCATACAGTGATTGTTGTAAGCGGGAATACCCGTAGGAGTGAGAACATTTCCAGCACTGCGATCAGCACAACGCTTCAGCCGGCCCAGTCTAAGGATAGCCGCCTTTCCGGTACATACGAGACCACGACAAATCTTAATCTGCGGTATGGCCCGGACAGTAGCAGGTACGCCTCCAAGGTAGTTATGCCGAAGGGGACAAAGTTCCGGTGTTATGGTTATTATTCTGAAGTGTCTGGAGAAAAATGGCTTTATGGCATTGCTGCCGTAAATGGGAAGCAGTATACTGGCTTTGCGAGCATGGGAAAGAATGGAGGATACATAAAAAAATAGATCCGCTTGAGATAATTGACTTTTATATTCCATTTCGATAGAATATATCAAAAACCGCTATAAAATAACAAAGAAATACAAAATAGTTAATCATGTTATTTTATAGCGGAAGGTCGATTATATACCAGATAGAAGTTGGTATACTAAATAGATGTACATTGTCGTTCACGACGGTGTTCCCAATGACAGCAGCGCTCCCAATTATTATGTACGCTACAAGGATTATATTAAGAACGTAGCTTCCTCCGAGATTTACGCAACCTGGCCGGAGAGCAGCATTTACGCGAACATTCTGGCGATTCTTTCTTTTACGCTGAACAGAGTTTATACGGAATGGTACAGGAATCAGGGCTATAATTTTACGATCACCTCCTCTACCGCTTATGACCAGAAATGGATTCGGGGCAGAAACACCTTTACGAACATTGACAGACTGGTGGACAGCATTTTCGCGAATTTTCTGTCAAGGCCGGGCGTCAGACAGCCTATTTTTACATCCTATTGCGACGGCCAGCGCGTGACCTGCGACGGTTTAAGCCAATGGGGGTCCAAATATCTTGGGGAGGAAGGTTATTCTGCCATAGAGATCATCCGCTACTATTATGGCAGCGATATGTATATCAATACCGCGGTCAGTGTGGCCGGAGTTCCGTCATCATGGCCGGGATATAATCTCGGCATCGGTGCGTCAGGAGATAAGGTCAGACAGCTGCAGCAGCAGTTAAACCGGATTGCGCAGAATTATCCGGCAATTCCGAAGGTTACGGTGGACGGCGTTTATGGTTCCGGGACGGCAGAGGCCGTACGCATATTTCAGCGGATATTCGGGCTGCCCCAGAGCGGCATTACGGATTATCCGACCTGGTATGAGATTTCCGATATTTATGTAGGCGTCAGCCGGATTGCGGAGCCGGGAAGGTAGAAGAGGGCCGGAGCAGAGAGCGTTTTATGCTCCGGCGGTCCCGGAACCGCAAAGCGGCAGCGGGGAATAAATAACTGTAAACAAACAGAAAACCTGTAATGACTTTTCAGTTTCGTCATGTTATAATAATCTGGAAAATGCAAAAGAAAACATTTGGTTTGAATGTCTGCGAAACAGACAGATGGGAGTAAAGATGAAAAACATAAGAAGACTTTTGACGGCAGTGGCTGCTGCAGCGGTCATTGTGACGGCGGCGGGAAACTTTCATGCGGGAGAGAGCGGTCCATGGCAGGTTGAGGCAGCAGGGCGTCCCGTGTCCATCGATTCCTGCCTGATTTCCGGGGACAGCGTTGTCTGTCAGCTGAGCGCCGGCAGCGTACCGGCATGCGATGACGGTAAATTTTATATTTATGCGGATGAGGTCTGGCAGGACGGGACAGCGGGAAATGCCGTTGCAACGGTCGATGCCGGCGCCTCGGTTTCTGTCTCTTTTCCGCTTCATTATAATACGGCAGAATCGAATCTGAGCCGGAAGTTTTTGGTTGCAGTGAAACAGAACGGGCAGATGGTTCAGGTGAGCGACGAGCATTATATCACCAATCCGGAAGCCGTTGCGGCGCATACGTCCGCGCGGATGGACCATGGAATTAAGGGAATTCTTCCGGATCTTACGAAATCTTCCAGAGAAGAGGTGCAGGAGCTCGGACTGCAGCAGATTGTCTATAATATTGCGGTGGATGATATCTGTTCCGGCGCATCGGAGCCCGGAGCGATACCGTTTACTTATAATGGAACAACCTGGTATTTTAACGGTGGAATGATCAGTAAATATGATTCGATGATCCGAAGCTTTAATCATTATGGCGTACAGGTGACGATCGTGCTTTTAAATAACGGTACAAGCCCATTTGCAGCCGATCTGGTTCATCCGGATGCGGTTGGCGCGGAATGTCCCGGATATGCGCTGAATGTAGCGGATGCCGCCGGCGTCAGCCATTTGAAGGCAGTCTGCGCGTTTATGGCACAGCGTTATTCCGGTCAGTTCAACTGCGGGCAGGTTGACAACTGGATTCTCGGAAATGAAGTCAATGCGAGAACCTCCTGGTGGTATACCAACTCCACTTCCCTTGATTTCAATGTGAACATTTATGTGAAGGCATTCCGGATTATGTATAATGAAATGAAAAGCATGAATGCCAATGTCAGAATCTATAACTCCATCGATCAGGAATGGAACCGGAAGTCCAATCCCGGAAGCTTTCTTTCCAAAGAATATCTGGATCAGTTCAATTATTATATGAACCGGGAAGGAAATATCGACTGGGGGCTTTCTTTCCATCCGTATAACTCACCGTTGTATGATCCTTATGCATGGAACGGTCCTGCGGTATGGGTGAAAAACAGTATTTCTTCACCGTATATTACCATGCAGAATCTGGATATTCTGGTGAACTATATGCATCAGAGCCATTTTCTGAATCCGGCAGGCGAGGTCAGGAGTATTTCTCTTGCGGAGATCGGTTTTACGTCAAGCTTCGGCAATGAAGCTCAGGAGGCTTCCATTGCCTATGGATATCTGAAAGCAGCTTCTTTTCCGGAAATAGACGCTTTTATGCTGTTTCGGCAGACGGATGAGGCAAGCGAGATGGAAAGCCATCTGGCGCTTGGCCTGTTCGACTTAAACGGGAATAAGAAGCCCTCCTATGAGATTTATAAGAATCTGGGAACAGCCAATGAAGCCGCAGCGAAGGCAAGGGCTTCCGAGATTATCGGCATGGATATCGACCAGATGATCAGTCAGAACATTATGTGGACGAGAAGTGACGACGGTGTCGTACAATAACGATGACGACATCCTGTAATGATGATAACGGCGCCGCGCGGTTATGATTGCGGCGCCGGATTTTTTTGTAACAGGAAATTGCTGTAATGTAAACGATTGAGGGAGAATGCGGAGCATTCTCCGAATCATCGCCGCCGGGCGATGATTGTTCTTAGGAAATGAGAAAAGGTGTACGGGACAGACGAAGAAAGGAGCATAAAAATGAAAATTTACGAAGAATTACAGGCAAGAGGACTGCTTGCACAGCTGACGGATGCGGAGGAGATCCGGGATCTGATCAATGGAGGAAAGGCTACTTTTTATATCGGATTCGATCCGACGGCGGACAGCCTGCATGTCGGGCATTTTATGGCATTGTGCCTGATGAAAAGATTACAGGAGGCAGGCAATAAGCCGATTGCCCTGATCGGCGGCGGTACGGGAATGATCGGCGATCCTTCGGGAAGAAGCGATCTGCGCACCATGATGACCAAAGAAACGATCGCGCATAACTGCGAGTGAAACAGATGAGCCGTTTTATTGATTTTTCGGAAGAGAAAGCGATGATGGTCAATAATGCGGACTGGCTGGCGGATTTAAATTATATCGAGTTTATCAGGGATATCGGCGTGCATTTCAGCGTGAACCGTATGCTGACGGCGGAATGCTATAAACAGAGAATGGAAAAGGGCCTGAGTTTTCTGGAATTTAATTATATGATCATGCAGAGCTACGATTTCCTGGAGTTGTATAAACGCTATGGCTGTAATATGCAGTTTGGCGGAGACGATCAGTGGAGCAATATGCTGGGCGGTACGGAGCTGATCCGCCGGAAGCTTGGTAAGGATGCCTATGCGATGACGATCACGCTGCTGTTGAATTCGGAAGGAAAGAAGATGGGCAAGACCCAGAAGGGCGCCGTATGGCTCGATCCGAATAAGACCTCGCCTTTTGAGTTTTATCAGTATTGGCGTAACGTAGCGGATGCGGATGTTTTGAAGTTTTTAAGGATGCTTACCTTCCTGCCGTTAGAGCAGATTGACGAAATGGATAAATGGGAGGGCAGTCAGTTGAATCAGGCTAAGGAGATTCTCGCATACGAGCTGACGAATCTTGTGCATGGAGAAGCGGAAGCGGAGAAGGCCAAAGAAGCGGCGAAAGCGCTTTTTGCAGGCGGCGGAAGCTCTGAAAATATACCGACAGCCGTTCTCGATGACGGACAGTTTGTAGACGGAAGCATCGATATCCTGTCGATTCTGGTTGCGGCCGGCATGGCGGCATCCCGCTCCGAGGCGCGCCGCGCCGTAGAACAGGGCGGTGTAACCGTAAAGGGTGAGAAGGTAACCGATGTTAAGAAGGCCTATGGAAAAGAAGAAATTGCCGCGGAAGAATTCATGGTGAAAAAGGGCAAGAAGAGCTTTAAGAAGATCGAAGTAAATTAGTTATCCGATGTGCCGGGCCGAAAGGCGGAAAAAGGAAAGGATAAAGGAGAGAAAAGCGATGGGCAGAAAAGAAAGAACACTGATGTCATATACCCCGGAGATTAAAGTTATGGACTGCACGCTCAGAGACGGCGGTCTGGTAAACAACTTCTTCTTCGATGATGAATTCGTGAAGGATCTGTATGAGGCGAATATCAGATCCGGCGTGGATTATATGGAGTTCGGCTATAAGGCATCCAAGGAGCTGTTCGATGTCAAAAAATTCGGTAAATGGAAGTTCTGTGATGACAAGGATATCCGGGCTGTTGTCGGCGATAACAAGACGGATATGAAGATTTCCGTGATGGCGGATGTGGGACGCTGTGATTTTAAGAAGGATATTATCAATAAAAAAGACAGTCCGATCGATCTGTACAGAATTGCTACCTATATCAATACGATTCCGGCGGCGGTGGAGATGATCGAAGACTGTGCGAAGAAGGGTTATGAAACGACGGTCAATATCATGGCGATCTCCAAATCGAACGAGCTGGATATCGATGCGGCGTTGGAGCTTTTAGGACAGAGCAGCGTAGGCTGTATTTATCTGGTAGACAGTTACGGGTCCCTGTATCCGGAGCAGGTCAGCCGGCTTTCGGATAAGTATCTGGAAGTGGCGGATAAGTATGGGAAAAAGGTGGGAATCCACGCGCATAATAATCAGCAGCTCGCGTTTGCCAATACGATTGAAGCGTTAAGAAGAGGCGTAAGCTATCTGGATGCGACGGTCAGCAGTCTCGGACGGGGCTGTGGAAACTGTCCGAGCGAGCTGCTGCTTGGATTTCTGAAAAATCCGAAGTACCGTATCAATCCGCTCCTGAAATTCATCGAGAAGCATATTGTACCGATGAAAGAATCCGGCGTTGTCTGGGGGTATGATGTGCCCTATCTGCTGACGGGGATTTTGAACCAGCATCCCAAGACAGCAATTCAGTTCACGAGAGACGGAAGAAAAGACTATAATGACTTCTATCTGGAGCTTCTCGATAACTTTTAACCGGTCATTCTGCGGAGGCGCGCTATTTTTGGTAAACCTTCCGCAGATTTTCCATTTTTGCGCCCATGTTTACGAGCAGGGCGTCGAGCAGGGTGATGGCGGCCATGGATTCCACGACGACGACGGCTCTCGGGACGATAACCGGGTCATGGCGGCCTTTGATGGCGATTTCGATTTCCTCACCCTGTCTGTTGACGGTCTGCTGTGTGCTGAAAATAGAGGGCGTCGGCTTCACATGCGCACGAAGCAGGATGGTAGAGCCGTCGCTGATGCCGCCCAGTATGCCGCCTGCATGATTTGTGGATTTTGTAACTTTGCCGTCCCGCATCATGAAGGCGTCATTGTTTTCGGAGCCTTTATGCAGCGCGGCCTGAATCCCGTCGCCGATTTCCACTGCCTTTACGGCGCCGATGGACATAATCGCTTTGGAAAGTGCGGCGTCCAGCTTGTCAAAGACCGGTTCGCCGATACCGGGCGGGCAGCCTTCGATCCGGCATTCGATAACACCGCCGGCGGAATCGCAGGCTTTCATGCAGTCAGCCAGGTAAGCCTCCGCTTTCAGGGAGGCGGCGCGGTCTGGCATGCAGGTCGGCGTTTCCAGGGCGGCCTGTGCATCGAACTGCTTTTCTTCTATTGTAATGGGACCGATGGAACGGGTATAGGCCGTCAGCCGGATGCCGAGCTGATACAATACTTTGGATGCGACGGCGCCTGCGGCAACGCGTCCGATTGTCTCACGTCCGGAGGAACGTCCCCCTCCGCGGTAATCCCGAAAGCCATATTTCCGGTCAAAGGTATAATCGGCATGACCGGGGCGGTAGTAGTTCGCGATTTCGCCATAGTCGGCGGAACGCTGAGAGGTATTGTGAACGATCAGGGAAATGGGGGTTCCGGTGGTTTTCCCTTCGAAAACGCCCGACAGGATTTCCACCTGGTCTTCTTCTTTTCTTGGCGTGGATATTTTCGTCCTGCCGGGTCTGCGGCGGTCTAAAAAGATCTGAATATCATTTTCCGAAAGAGGCAGTCCGGCAGGGCAGCCGTCTATAACAACGCCAAGTGCTTTTCCATGAGATTCTCCCCATGTTGTGATTTGAAACAATTTACCGTAAGAAGATCCAGCCATAGTGTTTTCCTTTCCTGAAAGCCGTTTTTTTGAGCATAAGTATACCATATTTTTTCAGGGAAGGAAAGAATAGACATTTTATACAATTCTTTTACTGAAAAAATGAAAATTTTTTTGATTTACATAATAAAAATGGTGTACAAATCAAAATTATGTGTTATTATACAAAATAGATAACTGACTTTACATAATAGAATGGGTGCAAGATGAAAAAAACGTTTCGGGAAAAGGTCATGTTCAGATGTCTGAGCAGGGCAAAGAAGAATAAGCTGTTAAAATACCCCTGTCTGTTTGAAATGACGGTGGTATTGATGTTTTATTATATCTGGAGACATATTGCGTCGAATGGGAGGCGGTATGTCGGCGTCGCATTCGCTTTTTTATTTTTTATGTCGAGCTGCAGCTTTTCTTTTGCTGTTTTTACACGACAGACGAGCTTCATTAATACGCAGGAGCCTTACAGCGCTATCATAGAGAATTCCGATATTGAGCTGGCCGTGGAAAAGGAAGTGGGTCCGAATGAGGATATCTTTCTGGCATCGCAGGAAGCCGTAAAGGAGTATAACGACATGGAAGCCATCGAGAATGCGGATTTCTATACGTTAGATGATATTCTGGAGGAAACGGATTATACGGCGGCGGAAACGGAAACGGCGGTTGCAAAGGAGACGGTTTCGGAAGCCATAACGAAAATGGTATTCAAGAATACGGACTGGAAGCTTCTGCTTGTAAATAAGCAGCATCCGATACCGGAGGATTACAGCTTTAATCTGGGAATTATTAAGGGAAGCATGCAGTGCGACGAGCGGATTATCGCGGATCTGCTTTCCATGATGCAGGCAGCCAAAAATGATGGGATCAATCTGGAGGTCTGTTCTCCATACAGGACCGACGGCCGGCAGGAGTGGCTTTTTGATAAGAAAATCAAGCTGTATATGAGTCAGGGCTATTCCTATATGGAGGCATACAAATCCGCGTCACAGATTGTAACGATACCCGGATCGAGTGAGCATCAGATCGGTCTGGCACTGGATATTTATTCGGATACCTATAAACGGCTCGATGAGGCTTTTGAAGATACGGAAGCGGGCAAATGGCTTGCCGCACACAGCTATGAATATGGTTTTGTTTTAAGATATCCGGAAGGAAAAGAATATATTACCGGTATTGAGTACGAGCCCTGGCATTTCCGGTATGTGGGCAGAGACGCGGCGGCGGTTATGCACCGTGATGGTCTGTGCCTGGAGGAGTTCTGGGATAAATATTTATAGGAGTGTGAGAAATTATTTATGTATAAAATTCTAAAAAGGGAAGGCAGGGCGAAGAGGGCGGAATTTACGACCGTGCATGGCGTTATTCAGACGCCTGTCTTTATGAATGTCGGGACAGCGGCCGCAATCAAAGGGGCGGTTTCCACACAGGATCTGGAGCAGATCGGCACACAGGTGGAATTATCGAATACATATCATCTTCATGTCAGGCCCGGAGACCGGATTATCAGGCAGCTGGGCGGTTTACATAAGTTCATGATGTGGGAGAAACCGATTTTGACGGATTCCGGTGGTTTTCAGGTTTTTTCTCTTGCCAGCCTTCGCAAAATCAAAGAAGAGGGCGTTCAGTTTCATTCTCATATAGACGGAAGGAAAATTTTCATGGGGCCGGAGGAGAGTATGCAGATACAATCCAATCTGGGTTCGACGATTGCGATGGCATTCGACGAATGTCCTTCCAGCATGGCGGACAGAAATTATGTGCAGAATTCCGTTAACCGTACGGCGAGGTGGCTGGAACGATGCAAAAAAGAAATGGCCAGACTGAACGCGCTGGAGGATACGATCAATCCACATCAGATGTTATTCGGCATTAATCAGGGCGCTGTTTTCGATGATATCCGGATTGAGCATGCGAAGCGTATTGCGGAGCTTAATCTGGACGGTTATGCGCTGGGCGGGCTTGCCGTGGGAGAGACACATGAAGAGATGTATCATGTTATTGAGGAGACGGTTCCATATCTTCCTGTTGAAAAGCCCGTGTATCTGATGGGTGTCGGCACGCCGGCCAATATTCTGGAAGCGGTGGAGCGGGGTGTGGATTTTTTTGACTGTGTATATCCGACCAGAAACGGAAGACATGGACATCTTTATACGAATCAGGGTAAGATCAATTTATTCAATGCGCAGTATGAGCTGGATGAGCGTCCGATCGAAGAAGGATGTGGCTGTCCGGTCTGTCAGAGAGGCTATTCCAGAGCTTATATCAGACATCTGCTGAAGGCGAAGGAAATGCTTGGCATGCGCTTCTGTGTGCTGCATAATCTGTATTTTTACAATACGATGATGACGGAAATCAGAGATGCGCTGGATGCCGGGGAGTTCGCATCTTATAAGAAAAAGAAACTGGAAGGGTTATAAAAGACTTGTTTTCTGGTTCTGTTTTGTGTATAGTTATGGATATAGGTTGAAAATTTATCATATTTGAAAGGAGTAACATCTCATTATGGGTATTTTATTGACAGAGGAGGCTGCAGCGGCAACAGGAGGCGGCTTTCTGATGATCGGTTATATCGTCTTTATTTTTGCGGCGCTTTATTTTATTATGATTCGTCCGCAGAAAAAGGAACAGAAGAGACTGGCGGCTATGCTTGCGGAGCTTTCTGTCGGAGATGCGGTCTTAACGAACAGCGGTTTTTATGGAACGGTTATTGACATTACGGATGATACGGTTATCATAGAATTCGGTAATAACAAGAACTGTCGTATTCCGATGCAGAAGTCAGCAATTGCACAGGTCGAGAAGCCGGATGCAGAATAAGAGGAAGTTTAGAATAAGATGCATTTCGGTGCATCTTTTTTCAGTTTATGCGCTATGAAAGCGCTTTGACGGGTGAAAGTCCCGAATATGCTCAGGAGGTTACAGACATGGAATTAAAGATTACCTGTATTCCGGGAGACGGAATCGGACCGGAAATTGTTGCGGAGGCTAAAAAAGTGCTTGACGCCGTAGCCGTGAAATACGGTCATCAGATGAATTATACGGACATTCTGATGGGGGGCGCTTCGATCGACGCGTATGGCGTGCCTCTTACCGAAGAAGCGGTTCAGACTGCAAAGAGCGCGGATGCGGTGCTGATGGGGTCCATCGGCGGTGATACGACGACTTCTCCCTGGTATAAACTACCGCCCAATTTGAGGCCGGAGGCCGGGCTGCTTGCAATCAGGAAAGCACTTAATTTATTCGCCAATTTAAGACCGGCGGTACTTTATGAGGAACTTGCCGGCGCATGTCCTTTGAAGGAAGAGATTTCGGCTGCAGGATTTGATATGCTGATTATGCGGGAACTGACAGGCGGGCTTTATTTCGGAGAACGAAAGACGGTGGAGGAGAATGGCGTCCGGAAAGCGATTGATACACTGACATATGATGAAAACGAGATCCGCAGGATCGCGGTCAAAGGCTTTGAAATCGCTATGAAGAGAAAGAAAAAAGTAACCAGTGTGGATAAGGCGAATGTGCTGGATTCTTCCAGATTGTGGCGAAACGTGGTGGAAGAGGTGGCGAAAGATTATCCGGATGTGACATTAGAGCATATGCTTGTGGATAACTGTGCCATGCAGTTAGTAAAAGACCCGGCGCAGTTCGATGTCATTCTGACGGAGAATATGTTCGGCGATATTCTCTCCGACGAAGCGAGTATGGTGACAGGCTCCATCGGCATGCTGGCGTCCGCATCCCTGAACGATACAAGGTTTGGTCTTTATGAACCGAGCCATGGCTCCGCACCCGATATTGCCGGGAAAGACATTGCCAATCCGATTGCTACGATTCTTTCCTCGTCCATGATGCTCCGTTACAGCTTCGATCTGGATGAAGAAGCGGATGCAATTGATAATGCGGTGAAGCAGGTGCTGAAAGAGGGTTACAGAACAGCGGATATCATGTCCGAAGGATGTACGAAGGTGGGCTGTAAGCAGATGGGAGATCTGCTGGCGCAGAAGATTGGTTAAAAATGCCCGCCGGCCGGGAAAGGACGTTGAAGATTCGAATGACAGAACGGTTTCGGAATCGATGGAGACAGCTTGACACGGAACGGAAAATATTCTTCTTTTTCCTGTCCGGAATGGCAATTTATTACGGATACAGGCTCTTCGCACTGACTCCCTGGTATGACGAGCTTTATACTTATTACTATTTTATCAGCAGAGGACCGGTTTATGCGGCGATTCACTGGCCGCTGCCCAATAATCATGTGGGATATTCCGTGCTTTCCGCGGTCCTTGACCTCTTTGGCAGTCCGGCAGTCGGATTACGGGGCATATCCTGGCTCAGCAGCCTGATAAGTCTGTGTCTGTTGTTTGAAACAGGCAGGAAATGTTTTCCGGGGGGATTCGCCCTGTTTCCGGTTTTTCTGTTCGTTTCTATGGGACAGGTCAGTCAGCTGGCAGTTCAGGGACGGGGGTATGCGCTTGCGACCTGCCTGTATCTGACCGCAGTATATGAACTTCTTTGTATGGTAAAAGAAAAAAAGGTTCGAATCAGGAACTGTGTGGTGACAGGATGTTCCTTCGTCTGGGCATTGTATACGCTGCCAAGCAGTGTTTACTTCGTATTACCGCTGTGTTTGATCGGCGGAACATGGCTGTTGATGGAGAAACGCCGGAAAGATTTTTTTTCTCTTCTGGTGACAGCGCTCATCAGTGCGGTTATGACGACCGGACTGTATGCGGTGATATGGCTTGCGATCGGCTCGAATCTGCTTTCTAAGACACCGGACAGCGGCTGTTATATGCAGGGGCATGTCTCCATTATTCTGCATGCGCCCATAAAAGCGCTTGAGACGGGGATTGATTATATGCTGGATACGCCCTATATTCAGAGTGTGGGAAGAGACGGTTATCTGCCCCGGTTTGGTACATGGATTCGGAATCTCTTTTCAGCTTTTTGGGCAAGTACGGCAGACCTTCTTTTGATTTTAACGGGAATCGGCTTGATTGTGCTGATTCTGTGGCAGATCAGAGGAATGATCAGAAGAAGGAAAACGGAGCAGGGATTTCTGGAATGGTATCTGCTTCTGACTTTTCTGCTGACGCCGCTGATGCTGGTGATTCAGGCGGCGCTTCCGTATTACAGGGTCTTTTCTTTTCTGGGGATTCCCGTTGCGCTTTTACTTACCTGGCTGTTGACGCGGATTACGGTATTGCTTCCAAAGGCTTCGTGGTTTTATGCGGCGGAAGGACTTACGGGCATCGTGTGCGCGGCGCTGCTGCTTTCTCCGGCGGGAAGGGAACAATACGGCGGCAGGGAAGCGGCGATTGAAGATGCATTTGCGCATATGAACCTGCAAAGCGGTGAGACGGTCTGTGTGACGGACTGCGATCAGGAATATCTGTTAAAGTATCTGTATGATATGGAGGGAACCGGTCCGTCGATGGAAGAGGCGGATTATGTGCTGCTTGACAGGGAATTGTTTCTGACGGAAGAGGAAATGAAATCCCGCGATGCGGCCGGCGCTGATATGTGGAAGTATTATGTTTCCCATGACGGAATCGCATGGAGCCATCTCGAAGAAAATATGGATATATGTTATGAAAACGACCGATTTATTCTTTATCGGAAAAAATAGAAAAAGTACCGGTTATGGAAACCGAAAACAGAAATCAGCAGGATGGAGGAATAAGAAAATGAGAAGTGATAATGTAAAAAGCGGTATCCAGCAGGCGCCGCACAGAAGCCTGTTCAATGCACTCGGATTTACGGAGGAGGAAATGAAAAAACCCATGGTCGGCATAGTCAGCTCCTATAATGAGATTGTGCCGGGCCATATGAATCTGGATAAAATTGTCGAAGCGGTAAAGCTTGGTGTGGCGGAAGCGGGCGGCGTGCCGGTGGTTTTCCCGGCGATTGCGGTATGCGACGGTATTGCGATGGGGCATATCGGCATGAAGTATTCTCTTGTGACCAGGGATCTGATCGCTGATTCGACGGAATGTATGGCGCTTGCGCATCAGTTTGACGCGCTTGTGATGGTGCCGAACTGCGATAAAAATGTGCCCGGTCTTTTGATGGCGGCGGCGAGAATCAACGTGCCTACGGTATTTGTTTCAGGCGGCCCGATGTTAGCGGGACATGTGAAGGGACAGAAGAGAAGTCTGTCTTCTATGTTCGAAGCGGTTGGCTCCCATGCAGCCGGCACGATGACGGAGGAGGAGGTCAGAGAGTATGAGGAAAAGGTATGTCCGACCTGCGGTTCCTGCTCCGGTATGTACACTGCCAATTCGATGAATTGTCTGACGGAGGCGCTTGGCATGGGGCTTCGCGGCAACGGTACGATTCCGGCAGTTTATTCTGAGAGAATTAAACTGGCGAAGCATGCGGGCATGGCCGTGATGGAGATGTACCGGAAGAATATCAGACCGGGCGATATTATGACAAAAGAAGCGGTTTTGAATGCGCTGACCGTAGATATGGCGCTTGGCTGTTCCACCAACTCCATGCTGCATCTGCCTGCGATCGCGCATGAGATCGGATTTGATTTTGATATCGCATTTGCCAATGAGATCAGTGAAAAAACGCCGAATCTGTGTCATCTGGCTCCGGCAGGACCTACTTATATGGAAGATCTGAACGAGGCGGGCGGCGTTTATGCGGTTATGAAAGAGCTTGCGGATGCAGGGCTTTTGCATACGGAATGTATGACGGTGACAGGAAGGACGATCGGGGAAAATATCGCAGATGCGGTAAACCGGAATCCGGAGGTTATTCGAACGCTTGACAATCCTTATTCCACGACCGGCGGTCTGGCTGTTCTGAAAGGCAATCTGGCGCCGGACGGCAGTGTTGTAAAGCGTTCTGCGGTAGTAGAAGAGATGATGGTGCATGAAGGACCGGCCAGAGTCTTTGACTGTGAAGAGGACGCGATCGATGCCATTAAGAGCGGAAAGATTGTCGCGGGAGATGTGGTAGTCATTCGTTATGAAGGACCAAAAGGCGGCCCGGGCATGCGGGAAATGCTGAATCCTACCTCGGCGATTGCGGGTATGGGACTTGGCGCCAGCGTGGCGCTGATTACAGACGGCCGTTTTTCAGGCGCGTCCCGCGGCGCATCCATCGGGCATGTATCTCCGGAGGCGGCGGTAGGAGGACCGATTGCTCTGATCGAAGAAGGAGATATTATCAGCATTAATATTCCTGAAATGAAACTGGACGTGAAGGTATCGGAGGAGGAAATGGCGGTCAGAAAAGCGAACTGGCAGCCGAGAGAGCCCAAAGTAACGACGGGCTATCTTGCGAGATATCGTGAGCTTGTAACGAGCGGCAACAGAGGCGCTATTCTGGAGATTCCCGGCAATAAATGAGGTTGAGAGAAAGTCGAATCCGGGTATTCAGGGGGAAAGCAAAGAAGAGGAGGGGATTACATGACGGTACAATCGATGGGGAGAAAGAGCCATTCCACAGTGATAACACAATGTGAATCCGCCGCAAAGAGCGGTGGAACCGGACAGAAAACGGATGGTAAAAGCCTTCCGGGGAAAGGAATCTCCATGAATGTGCGGGAAGAATCGGATGGTGTCTTAATGCGCAGGGAGATTGCCCGTAAGAGAGCCAGAAAGGCGGTTCAGGATGCATGGGCGGGCGACCGGAAAATCGATGAGGATATCGATAAGAGAAAAGATCATCTGGCGGAGCTGGGGGATGAAATTTCGAGGCGGACCGGGCGTATTATGGGTTATGAAGATAAAATGGCGGAGCTGAAAGAAGAATATGACATAGACGAAGAGAGCCAGATACAGAAAAATCTTCTGATGAAACGGGAGCAGTCGCTTGAAAACCCGGAAATCGTTCTGACGCCGGCAGAGAAGGCGCGGCTTGCCGAAATCGATGAATATGAGGCGCGGGTTCATGAGATGGAGCGGGCAATTCATGAAATTCGGACGGAACAAAAAACCGGACTGCAGATTCAGGTGGTGCTGGAGGAGGCCGAAATCGCTTCCATTGCGGCGATCCGTATGGAGCAGGTGAAGTATGACGAAATGCTGAAGGCGCAGAAAGCCGCGGGGAAAATAGAAGCCTCGGCCGGAGAGGACATATTCGGCATGCTGATCGATGAATCAAAGGAACACATTGAAGATACGCTGGAAGAAAAGCGTGAAGAGGCCAGAGAGAAGGCTGAGAAAGAAGGAAAACAGGAAGAAAGGCTCGAAGCCAGGAGAGTGGAAAAGGAGATCCGGGAAAATCAGCTCGAAATGGAGCAGACGCAGAAGCGGGAAACGGAAGAGGCCAGGATCGAACAGGCGAAAAATGCCAGAGAACAGGAGGATATTCTGACGGACGTGGAGAAACGTTCCACCGGTACGGCATCGACTTCTTCGCAGACGCGCATTGAGGTCAGACAGATGCTGCATAAGATGAACCTGTTGGAAGAGGACCTGAAAGGCATTGAGGTTGATGATATTGTATAATGCATGATGCGCATTCGGAATGAAACGGCTTCGGTAGAAAATAATTTGGCAGGAGGAGAAAGAATGTTACTGACAGGAGCGGAAATTGTTGTAGAATGTCTCAAAGAGCAGGGGGTTGATACTGTTTTCGGCTATCCCGGCGGGACGATTTTAAATGTTTACGATGCTTTGTATAAGCACAGCGGTGAGATAACCCATATTCTGACCTCACATGAGCAGGGAGCTGCCCATGCGGCGGACGGATATGCCAGAGCGACCGGAAAAGTCGGTGTCTGTATGGCGACGAGCGGGCCGGGCGCTACGAATCTGGTGACCGGTATCGCGACGGCTTATATGGATTCCGTTCCGATGGTAGCCATTACCTGTAACGTGAATCTGCCTCTGCTTGGAAAAGATTCTTTTCAGGAGGTCGATATCGCAGGCGTAACCATGCCGATTACGAAGCATGGGTATATTGTTAAGGATGTGAATATCCTGGCGGATACGATCCGGAAGGCTTTTGCGATCGCAGGAAGCGGCAGACCGGGGCCGGTTCTGGTGGACATTACGAAGGATGTGACTGCGAATCAGTGCGAATATACGAAGATGCCGGCCGCGGAACCGATGGTAAAGAACAGTGATAACGAAGCGGATATTGATCAGGCGATTGCGTTAATCAAAGAAGCGAAAAAGCCGTTTATCTATGTCGGAGGAGGTGCGGTCATTTCAGGCGCCTGTGAGGAAGTCCGGGTGTTTGCGGAAAAAGCGGGCGCGCCCGTATGCGATACGCTGATGGGGAAGGGCGTTTATGACGGACATGATCCTCTCTATACCGGCATGATTGGCATGCATGGGACGAAAGCATCGAACTTCGGCGTCAGCGAATGCGATCTTCTGATTGCGCTTGGAGCAAGATTTTCCGATCGTGTCGTAGGAAATCCGAAGAAATTTGCGGAGCATGCCAAAGTGCTCCATATCGATATCGATGCGGCGGAAATCGACAAGAATATCCGTACCGATGTTTCCGTAGTGGGAGATCTGAAGGACGTGCTCCAAAAGATCAATGTCCGGCTGGAAAAACAGGAACATGAGGAATGGCTCGCTCATATTATGGAGTTAAAGGAAAAATATCCGTTGAATTATGATTCTTCCGTGCTTTCCTGTCCATATATCATGGAAGAGCTGGACCGTATCACCGGAGGAGAAGCGATCATTACGACCGATGTCGGGCAGCATCAGATGTGGGCGGCACAATATTATAAATACGCAAAGCCGCGTACATTCCTTTCGTCAGGAGGACTTGGAACGATGGGATACGGACTCGGCGCATGCATCGGCGCGAAGGTCGGAAATCCGGATAAAATCTGCGTTAATATTGCGGGAGACGGCTGTTTCAGAATGAATATGAATGAGCTTGCTACGGCGAGCAGATATCATATTCCGATCATTCAGATCGTCATCAATAATCATGTGCTTGGCATGGTGAGACAGTGGCAGACACTGTTTTACGGGAAGCGCTATTCGCAGACCGTTCTGCAGGATAAAGTGGATTTCTGCAAAGTGGCGGAAGGACTCGGCTGTGAGGCAATCCGCGTTACGAAAAAAGAAGAAGTGGCTCCGGCCATTGAGAAAGCGCTGGCCTTAAAGGCTCCGGTTCTGTTGGACTGCATCATTCCGGAGGACGATAAGGTATTTCCGATGGTGCCTGCGGGCGCGCCGATCAGCGATGCTTTCGATGCACAGGATCTGGAAAAGAAATGATATGAAAAGACATTTATTAAGAAACAGCCGACGGCTGTTATTGCTGATGCTTGTTCCGATTGCCCTTGTGTATGTGGGGCTGGCATTTTATTACCAGAATGCATTTGAATACGGCACATGGATCAATAATATTTATTGTACCGGCAAAAACATCGAGGAAGTGAACAGAGAACTCGTAGAACAGTTTTCCTATGAAGGCATTACGATTTATGATAAAGATCAGAATGCCTGCCGGATACCCGCGGAAAACATTCGCTGCCAATATGATTTCAGAAAATCCCTGCAGGGATATCTGGGCAGACAGGATGCCTGGCACTGGGTGGACAGTTTATGGACAGTCCGCAAAGAAGAGATCAGCCCGGAGATCTCTTATGATCAGAATGCGTTTGATCAGTGTATCGGTTCTTTGGATTTTCTGGTCGAAAAAGAAAAAGAGGACAGAAAATATGCCATTATCAGAACGGAGCAGGGCTATGAACTGCTGGATGAATGCCATGACGTGCTGAATGTGGAGAAGGCAAGACAGGTTATTGCCGACGCGGTGCAAAAAGGAGAGACTTCCGTCTCACTTCTGGATGAGGGCTGTTATTATGATATGGAACTGACGGAGGAAATGAAGAATACGCAGCGGGAGTGGGAACAGGTGCGGGATTTTCAGGACTGCCGCATCATTTATCAGATGGGAGAAGATCTGATACCGGTCGATGCTTCTGTTGTGTGCGACTGGATACTCCTGAATGAGGACGGTACCTTTGCGCTCGATGAAACCGGGGCCCTGCAGCTGCGGGAGGACGCCATAACGCAGTTTATCGCGGAGCTGGCGGCGCAGTATGATACGGTAGGCTGCGAGAGGCAGTTTCATTCGACGAAGAGAGGCATCATCACGATAGAAGGCGGTATTTACGGAAACAAGCTCGATCAGGAAGCGGAGACCGCTTATCTGACGGAGGCTTTCTACGAAAAAAAAGAAGAACTGCATACGCCGGCTTATCTGCAGAGCGCGATGAAGCAGGGGAAGGACGATATCGGCAGTACCTATGTGGAAATTGATATGGGCGGACAGATGATGTATTACTACCGGAACGGAGAATTGCAGATCGAGACGCCGATTGTTACCGGCAATACTTCAAGGAGGATGGGGACCCCATCCGGCGTGAACTATGTTTATCTGAAACAGACAGACCGCATTCTGCGGGGAGAGGGCTATGCGTCCCATGTCAATTTCTGGATGCCCGTCAAAGGGAATATCGGAATTCATGATGCTTCCTGGCGAAGCAAATACGGCGGAACCATATACCAGACGAACGGCTCCCATGGCTGCATCAATACGCCTTATGAGGCAATGGCGCAGATCTATGAAACGGTGGAGGTCGGGACACCGGTTGTGATGTATTACTGATTTTTTTTAATATGGTAATTGACTAAAGCGGCTGATAAATGTAAAATAGCATTTAGTTTATAAATTTCAAGATGACTGGAGGAGAAAAGAGTGGCAAGAGTATATAACTTTTCGGCGGGTCCGGCAGTTTTACCGGAAGAAGTGCTGAAAGAAGCGGCAGAGGAGATGTTGGACTATAAGGGAACCGGAATGTCCGTCATGGAGATGAGTCATCGTTCCAAAGCCTATGATGCGATTATTAAGGAGGCGGAGGCGGATCTTCGGTCGCTGCTGAATATTCCGGATAACTATAAAGTGCTGTTTTTACAGGGCGGAGCGAGCCTGATTTTTGCTTCCGTGCCGATGAATCTGATGAAGAACCGCAAGGCAGGATACATATTGACGGGACAGTGGGCGAAGAAAGCCTTCGCGGAGGCGAAAATGTATGGAGAAGCGGTGGAGCTTGCTTCTTCCGCTGATAAGACTTTTTCCTATATTCCGGATTGTTCCGATCTGCCGGTCACAGAGGATATGGACTACGTTTATATCTGTGAGAACAATACCATTTACGGAACGAAATTTCATACGCTGCCCGATACAAAAGGCAAGACTCTTGTTTCGGACGTATCCTCCTGTTTTCTGTCGGAACCCATGGATGTTACGAAGTACGGGATGATTTATGCGGGCGTGCAGAAAAATGTCGGTCCGGCCGGTACGCAGGTCGTTATTATCAGAGAAGACCTGCTTGAGGGGGACGTTCTTCCGGGAACGCCTACCATGATGAATTACAAAGTGCAGGCGGACAACGATTCTCTTTATAATACGCCGCCATGCTATGGCATTTACATCTGCGGTAAAGTGTTTAAGTGGCTGTTAAGAAACGGCGGGCTTTCCGCGATGAAGGAGCTGAATGAGAAAAAAGCGAAGATTTTATACGATTTTCTTGACGAAAGCAGTCTGTTTAAGGGAACCGTCAGAAAGGAAGACCGTTCTCTGATGAATGTGCCTTTCGTGACCGGAAACGATGAGACGGATGCGAAATTTATCAAGGCGGCGGAAGCGGCCGGATTCGTCAATCTGAAAGGCCACCGCAGCGTAGGAGGCATGCGTGCGAGCATCTATAACGCGATGCCGGTTGAGGGCGTTGAGAAGCTTGTCGCATTTATGAAGGAATTTGAGAAAAACAATCAATAAGACGGGCGGGTGCATTTGTGCGCTTCGGGAGGAACGGATGCGGCCCACAGAGAGAAAGGCATGGTATTAAAATGTTCAAATATTTATGTTTAAATCCGATTTCCGCGGTAGGAACCGAAAAATTCAGCAAAGAGTATGCGCAGACGGACAACATCGCGGAGGCCGACGGTATCCTGGTCAGAAGCGCGGCAATGCATGATATGGAACTGCCGGATAATTTGCTGGCTGTAGCAAGAGCGGGCGCGGGCGTGAATAATATTCCGCTCGATAAGTGCGCGGAGAAAGGCATTGTCGTGTTCAATACGCCGGGCGCCAACGCAAACGGCGTGAAGGAACTTGTAATTGCCGGGATGCTGCTTGCTTCCAGAGATGTGATCGGCGGCATCGAATGGGTGCTTGCGAATCAGGATAAAGAGGATATCGCGAAGGCGGCGGAAAAAGCCAAAAAGAATTTTGCGGGTACGGAAGTGCGGGATAAAAAGCTGGGAATTATCGGTCTGGGAGCGATCGGCGTCAAGGTAGCCAATGTGGCAAAGTATCTTGGCATGGAAGTTTACGGATATGACCCTTATGTTTCCGTAGATGCCGCATGGAACTTAAACCGCGATGTAAAGCATGCGCTGAGTGTGGATGAGATTTATGAAAACTGTGATATCATCACGATTCATGTGCCGCTTATGGATGCTACGAAGGGCATGATTCATAAAGATGCGATTGCAAAGATGAAAGACGGTGTGATTCTGCTTAATTTTGCAAGAGATCTGCTCGTGGATGAGAAGGCTGTTCTTGACGGAATTGCGGCCGGTAAGATCCGCAGGTATGTTTCCGATTTTCCGAATCCCGTAACGGCGGGGAAGGAAGGCTGTATCGTGATTCCGCACCTTGGCGCATCCACCGAGGAGTCGGAGGATAACTGTGCGAAAATGGCGGTAGAAGAGCTGATGGATTATCTGGAGAACGGCAATATCATTAACAGCGTGAACTATCCAAAGTGCGATATGGGTGTCTGTACGCAGGCGGGACGTGTTGCGATCTTCCATAAGAATATCGCCAATATGATCACCAAGTTTACGGCATGCTTCGGTGACAACGGCATTAATATTTCCGATATGATGAATAAATCCAAAGGGGAAGTGGCATATACGATGCTGGATATTGAAGCGCCGGCTTCCGAAGAGATGATTCGGACATTATCTTCCATACCGGGCGTATTTCGTGTGAGAGTGATCAGGTAGTCGAACTGGAAACAGGAATACGGGAAAGACTGAAATCATAAATGAAGAAACGCCTTACAGCAAAAAGCCTCCATGCAATGGCGCCTGCAGAAAGCCATTGCATGGAGGCCTTTTCTTTTCTCAGAACGGACTGCCGCCGTTTAATTCCGACTGGAACTGTTCTTCCGCCTTGACGGCTACTTCGCTGGCAAGATCCATATATAGAATAAACACATCTTCTACGGACATGCCCTTTTCCTTCGCAATCTCTTCCATAACAGGTTTTAAAGTTTCTAACTGGAAGGAAACGGGGGTTTTCTGCGGGTCGATATCGGCCAGTGCCTTTTCTGCGTAAGCATTGATTTTATGAAGAATTTCTGCATTTTCCGAAGTCATGATTCTCAATCCTTTCCCAATAAGATAGCAATATAATAACGTAATATATATTTTAACATTGAACGCTTGTGCTGTACAGGCATTTTTGATAAAATAAAATGAATCGTATATGCAAAGAAAGTGATCGAATATGAAAAGAAAGCGGGCGTAAGGATGGCTGATATTGTTCCCTTTAAAGCTTTAAGGCCCAGGGAAGACCTGGCAGATAAAATTGCGGCATTACCATATGATGTGTACGATAGAAAAGAGGCGCGGGAGAAAACCGCGGATGATACACTTTCTTTTCTGCGAATCGACAGGCCGGAGACACAGTTTCCGGAAGACTATGATATGTATGCGCCGGAGGTCTACGAGAAGGCGCGGGAAATGCTGGAAGAGATGACGCGGCGCGGTGAATTTGTATCGGAAGAGGCGCCGGCCTATTATGTATATGAGCTTGTTATGAATGGAAGGTCTCAGGTGGGAATCTGTGCCTGTGCGTCGGTAGATGATTACGAGAACGGATTGATTAAAAGGCATGAAAACACGAGGGCGGAGAAGGAAGCGGACCGGATACGCCATGTGGATGTCTGCAATGCGCAGACCGGTCCGATCTTTCTGACATACAGGAGAAGAGAGAAGATTCAGGTGGAGGTGGAAAAGGCCATGAAGAAGCCGCCGCTATACGATTTTACGGCAGATGACGGCATTATGCACAGGGTATGGCGGATTGACGAGGCGGTATCGATTGGAACGATTAAGGAGGAATTTGCCAAAGTGGATGCGGTGTATATCGCAGACGGGCATCACAGATGCGCTTCCGCCGTAAGGGTTTCTCAGATGCGCCGGGAGGCAAATCCGGCGTATACCGGGCAGGAGGCATTCAATTATTTTCTGTCCGTTATCTTTCCTGACGACCAGCTCCTGATCATGGATTATAACAGGGTTATCAAATCCCTGAACGGATATACGGAAGAGGAATTTCTGGAAAAAGTAAGTGAGATATTTGAAACGGAGAAAGCGCAGGAAGCCCCCTATCGTCCTTCGAAGAAGGGAGAAATAGGGATGTATCTGAAAAATACCTGGTACCGGCTTACGATCAGACCCCAAATGCTGACAGGGGACCCGGTAAAAGATCTGGATGTGGCGGTTTTGCAGAATGAGCTGTTTGCGCCTGTGCTTAACATTCTGGACCCGAAAAGCGACGGTCGGATTGATTTTGTCGGAGGAATACGGGGACTTCATGAACTGGAAAGAAGAGCGGGGACGGACTGTAAGGCGGCCTTTGCCATGTATCCCACCGATATTCATGAGCTGTTTGCCGTTTCCGATGCCGGAAAGCTGATGCCTCCCAAATCGACGTGGTTTGAACCGAAACTGAGAAGCGGCATTTTTATTCATTCTCTTATAGATTGAGGACAGGAAATTGTGAAACCGGAAAGGAGTTTTATATTCATGAACAAGAAATTGTATAAGCTGATGAACTGGGCGGAAATTGAGGGGATTATCTATTCGGAATCAGATGACCCGCATAAAATACTGGGAGCGCATGTGACCGGCGGAAATGTTGTGATTCAGGCTTTTTTCCCGGATGCGGAAAAGGTGCGTATTCAGCCGGAGACGGGCGATAAAAGTTATCAGATGGAATGCGTTGACGAGGCAGGATATTTTGCCGCGCTGATTCCCGGAAAGACACTTTTTGCATATGAATATCTGGTGGAAAATAAGGACGGTTCCCTGAAGAAAGTGCAGGACGCCTATTGCTTTAAACCGCAGATCACCAAAGCGGATACGGAGAAATTCAACGCGGGAATCCATTATACGATTTATGAGAAACTGGGAGCGCATCCGATGAAGCTTGACGGTACGGAAGGCGTTTATTTTGCCGTCTGGGCGCCTAATGCGGTGCGTGTCAGCGTTGTGGGAGACTTTAACGGATGGGATGGCAGAGTGCATCAGATGAGAAGACTCTGGGATTCCGGCATTTTTGAGATCTTTATTCCGGGCGTCCGGGAAGGCGACTGTTATAAATTTGAATTAAAGGCGAAGGGCGGCATGACCTATCTGAAGGCGGACCCGTATGCTTTTGGCCAGCAGCTTCGTCCGGAGACCGCATCCGTTGTAAGGTCGATTGAAGGCTTTGAATGGGAAGACGGCAAATGGATGAAGAACCGGAAGAAAGAACATGGCGTGGACTCTCCGATCAGTATTTATGAGCTGTACCTCGGTTCTTTTGCGAGAGGGGAAGAAGACTGTCCGTATCTGAACTACCGGGAGCTGGCGCCGAAGATTATCGATTACGTGAAGAAAATGAACTATACACATGTGGAGCTGATGCCGGTCATGGAGCATCCGTTTGACGGCTCCTGGGGATATCAGGTTATCGGATATTATGCGCCGACGGCCCGGTATGGTACGGCGGAGGATTTCATGTTTTTCATGAATGAACTGCATAAAGCTGACATTGGTGTCATATTAGACTGGGTGCCGGCGCATTTTCCGAGGGATACGCAGGGACTGTCCAATTTTGACGGGACATGTCTGTATGAGCACGCGGACCCGCGTCAGGGAAGCCATCCCCATTGGGGCACGCTGATTTATAATTATGGGCGTCCCGAGGTAAAGAACTACCTGATTGCAAACGCGCTTTACTGGATTGAACAGTATCATGCGGACGGCATCCGTATGGATGCGGTGGCGTCCATGCTCTATCTGGATTATGGTAAAAACAGCGGCGAATGGGTTGCCAATATGTATGGCGGCAACGAAAATCTGGAAGCGGTGGAATTTTTAAAGCACCTGAATTCCATTGTGAAAAAAAGAGATGACGGCGTGCTGTTAATCGCCGAGGAATCGACCGCATGGCCGAAGGTGACGGGGGATGTGGAGGACGACGGCCTGGGCTTTGATTTAAAATGGAATATGGGCTTTATGAATGACTATTTAAGCTATATTAAGACCGATCCGTATTTCCGTTCCGGGTGTCATAATAATCTGACCTTCAGCATGATTTATGCTTACAGTGAAAAGTTCATACTTGTCTTTTCTCACGATGAAGTCGTTCATGGTAAAGCGACGATGCTCGGAAAGATGCCGGGAGAACGTATGGAACAGTTTGCAAATCTGCGGCTGACGTATGCTTATCTGATGACCCATCCCGGCAAAAAGCTGATTTTCATGGGACAGGATATCGGAGAATACGGAGAATGGAATGAGGAAAGGGCAGTGGAATGGGAGCTGCTTGAAAATGACGAGCATAAGAAGCTCAACAGACTCGTCTCCGATTTGAATAAGATGTATACGACGATGCCGGCTATGTATCTGAAGGATGATTCCTGGGAAGGCTTCGAGTGGATCAACTGCATTACTCCGCAGTCCTGCATGCTCTCTTATCTGCGCAAGGCAGAAAAGCCGGAAGATACGCTGGTGGTTGTCGCAAATTTCGCCAATGCGAAACAGGAATTTACGGTCGGAGTTCCCTATGAAGGAAAATATCGGGAAATTCTGAATACGGATGCCAGAATTTATGGCGGAAGCGACTGCGTTAATTCGAAGGAATTAAAGGCGCTGGAAGAGGAGTGGGACGGAAAGCCCTATGCGATAGAAATGGTCAGTGCGCCTCTTTCCATCAGTATATTCTCATATACGCCGTACACGCCGGAAGAAAAAGCGCAGATTGAAAAAGAAAAGGCGGAAGCGATTCGGAAGGCCAGAGAAGAAAAAGAAAAGCAGGAGGCGGAAGAGGCGGCGAGAATTACCGCGTTAGAAGCCGAGGAAGCAAAGGAAGCGGCCAAAAAGGCAACACAGGAAGCAAGAGAAAAGGCAAAGGCAGCCAATGAAGCGGCAGAGCGCCTGAAAAAGATTGTTGCGAAGGGAAAAGACGGTGGGAAGGAATCCGCGGAGGAAACGCCGGCGGGGGAAAACTCCGTCAGGAAAACGGCAGGGAAAGAAACGTCCGCAAAGAAAGCATCCGGAAAAGAAAGCGCCGCAAGGAAGAGCAGGAACGGAAAAAGGGAAGAAAAATAGAGTCTGAAAAGAAGTCAGGAGGAACGGGATGACGGAAATAGAAACGATTGCAGGTGAAAAAGTCGATGTGGGACTGATACAGTCTTTTTTGCAGACACTGCCGGAAAAAGCGCTGCAGTTTGGCGTCAGGGTGCTGCTTGCGCTGATCGTTTTTGTGATTGGCGCACAGCTGATTAAACTGGTCTGCCGGATATTGAAGAAATCCATGCAGCGCGGCAATGCGGATGTAGGCGTCATCCAGTTTCTCGGCTCCTTTGTGAGAATTACGCTTTATGTTCTGCTGGTGTTCTTCATTGCTTCCGGATTTGGGCTGGATGCGGCAAGCGTGGTGGCTCTGCTTGGTTCGGCCGGTGTGGCGATTGGCCTTGCGATACAGGGAAGTCTTTCCAATTTCGCCGGCGGTGTATTGATCCTGCTGTTAAAGCCCTTTAAGGTGGGAGACTATATCATTGCCGCAAACGGAAATGAAGGAACCGTAATGGAAATTCAGATTTTTTATACAAAGCTTACGACAGCCGATAACAGGATGATCGTCATTCCAAACGGAGATCTCTCTAATTCCAGCATGATCAATGCCAGCGCCATGCCGACCCGCCGGATTGATATTTCCGTAGGTATATCCTATGAGGCGGATATCCGTCGGGCAAGAGAAGTCCTGACAGAATTGATGGAGAGAGATGAGATGGTTTTACAGGATATGGATAAAAGGGTGTTCGTGGATTCTCTGGGAGACAGTGCGGTGATTCTGAATGTACGATGCCATGTGGCGTCGGAGGATTATTGGGAGACAAGATGGCGGCTGACAGAAGCTGTCAAATATGCGCTTGATGAGGCGGATATATCGATTCCATACAATCAGCTGGATGTGCATTTAAAAGACAGAGGGTAAAAGCGCAGGAAGAATTCCGAAAAAATTTGAGAAAAAAGAAAATTCCTTCTTGCCAAAAAGAAAATTACCCGTTATAATAGTCTTTGTGTTCAGACATAAGCTGGAATAGCGCAGTCGGTAGCGCAACTGATTCGTAATCAGTAGGTCGAGGGTT
>CALDLG010000158.1 GCA_937910785.1 uncultured Lachnospiraceae bacterium
GGCATGATCATTGAAGGCGGAAAACCGCTGCATGGCGCCCTCATCGATTCTCATTCGGACCACCGCATCGCAATGAGCTTTTCGGTTGCAGCCCTGTTGGCAGAAGGCGAAACAACGATAAAAGGAAGGGAATCTGTCCAGATCAGTTACCCCTCCTTCTATGAAGATTTAAAAGCTCTGAGCCGTTAAACTCAGAGCTTTTTATAAAAATTGCATATACATCCTGTTTCAGGAAGACATCTTCACCAACAGGCGGTTCATAAAATACGAAAGAACCATGCAGGCAATTCCGGCCGCACTTCCCAGCCAGTTCAACGCCACATCCGTCATCTGAAAATGCCTTCCCTCCACAAACTGTTTATAATATTCCGTATAATAAGCCAGTAAATAACAGATACCTGCGGACAAAATCACCCCGAAGATCCGATAATATCTTCTGAAAATCACCATGCTGACAAAGGTCGTCACAAGTCCTACTACAAAAAACAACAAAAGATGAGCCACATAGCGCAGCATCAGACCGATTGCCTTTACTTCGTCTTCCGTCGGATTCTCATAAATAATTCTCGAAATCCTGACTGCAATGCTCATCGTCTCGCTGGCAGAGCGGTCCCCATCCTGAAAGGACAGAATCATCACCAGATATAAAAGCAGCACAAGGCCCACAACCGACACAAAAATAACGAGCATCTCCAGCCCTATGTTCCGATTTCTATTCTTTCCCGCCGCCACTTTCCTGATTCTCCATTTTCCCCATCGTATCAAAGACCTCTATCCGCATGGAATCCATCTCCGACATCCCGATGAAAATTGCACCATAACTGTATCTCTTCTCATCCAGTTTCTCGATTCTGACGATCTCCAGAAACGCATGAATGTTTTCCTTCATCCAGATCGTCAGATAAGCCTCATAAACCGTATTGGCCTCTAATTCGTTTTCACAGATAAATCCGATTCCAGTCTTGGATACATTCACCACCTCGATCGGTATGTTCTCCTCACCACCGTTCAGATTTTTAATCAGTAAACGGGAAGATAACTCCATCCGTCTGTGTTTTCTTCTTTCTTCCATTCTGTTTTCTGACACCTTTCTCAATTGTGTAAGACTATCTTACCCTATTCCCGCAATTTTGTAAAGAAGTCACATACTGTTGTATGAAAGCGGTGTTAGCAGATGAACATCGCATCCCCAAAGCTGAAAAAGCGATACCGCTCCCGGACGGCTTCTTCGTAAGCATGCAGTACCTGCTCCCTGCCCGCGAGAGCGGACACGAGCATGATGAGCGTGGATTCCGGCAGATGGAAGTTTGTAATCAGGGCATCCAGCGTCTTAAACCGGTAACCGGGATAAATAAAGATCCGCGTATCGCCGCAGCTTTCCGTAAGCCTTCCCTGGTCATCGGCCGCACTTTCCACGGTCCGGCAGCTCGTCGTGCCCACACAGATAACCCGATGACCGTTTTCTTTCGCGCGGTTGATCTTCCCGGCCGCTTCGGCGCTCACCTGATAAGTTTCCTCATGCATATGGTGATCCAGAATATTTTCCTCTTTCACCGGCCGAAAGGTTCCAAGGCCCACATGCAGCGTAACATAAGCGATATCCACTCCTTTTTCTTCTATGGCATGAAGAAGCTCCTTCGTAAAATGCAGACCGGCCGTGGGCGCTGCCGCGGACCCTTCGTATCTGGCATATACGGTCTGATAGCGGTTTTTATCCTGCAGTTTATGCGTTATATAAGGAGGCAGCGGCATTTCGCCAAGCCTGTCGAGCGCTTCCTCGAAAATTCCTTCATAATCGAACCGAATCAGCCGGTTCCCCTCTTCGACGATTTCCAGAACTTCCGCCGTAAGAATTCCACCGCCGAAAATAAGCCGCATGCCCGGCCTCGCCTTTTTGCCCGGCTTTACAAGTGTTTCCCAGACATCCTTCTCTTTTCTTTTCAAAAGGAGCACTTCCACCGCCGCTTTCGTATCTTCTCTGACACCCAGAAGCCTTGCCGGAATGACCTTTGTATCATTTAAAACAAGGCAGTCTCCCGGATTCAGATAGTCGATGATCTCGTGGAAAATATGGTGCTCCAGGCTGCCTGTTTTCTTATTCAGAACAAGCAGTCTGGAATCCGAACGATTTAAAAGCGGGTCCTGCGCGATCAATTCCTGCGGCAGATCAAAGTAGAAATCGGATTTTTTCAATTCCATTTTCCATTCCTCTTTTTCATAAATCCGCATGCTTTAAAAATGCCACATAGCCTCTCTTCGTCTCATATACATCAGCCTTGCTTGTCGCTTCCCATGGTGCGTGCATGTTCAGAACCGCAACGCCGCTGTCGATTACGTTCATGCCGTAGAGCGCCAGAATATAAGCGATCGTTCCGCCGCCTCCAAGGTCTACGCGTCCCAGCTCCGCCGTCTGGAAATTCACGCTTTCTTTCTCAAAAATGTCCCTGATATGTGCCAGATATTCCGCATTGGCATCGTTGGAGCCGGATTTTCCTCTGGAACCCGTAAATTTATTGAATACCATGCCGCCTCCCAGATATGCAACGTTCTTTTTATCAAAGCTTGCCGCAAAGGACGGATCGAATGCGCTGCTCACATCGGAAGAAAGCATGCAGGAAGAAGCCAGACACCTTCTGACATTCAGCTCACTGTATTCCCCTGTCAGATTCATCACTTCCGCTACCGCATTTTCGAAAAATCTGGACTGCATGCCTGTGGCCCCGACGCTGCCGATTTCTTCCTTATCCACGAGAATACAGCAGGCCGTTCTTTCCGTTTCCTCTACTTCCAGCATCGCTTTCAGAGAAGTAAAGGCACAGACTCTGTCATCCTGTCCGTAAGCCAGAATCATACTCCGGTCAAGCCCTGCGTCTCTTGCCTTTCCGGCGGGAACCACCTCAAGCTCTGCGGAGATAAAGTCCTCTTCCTCCACATCATAGGCTTCCTTCAAAATAGAAAGCATATTTTTCTTAACCGCTTCCTTTTCGGATTTCTCTTCCTGCTTTTCTTCTTTACCGGCTTCTTTCTCTTCCTCTTTTTTCCGGATGACAAGCGGCCTGTTGCCGATGATGATGTCGAGTGCCTCTCCTTCAATCACTTTCGCAGCCTTCTTCTCCAGCTGCTCCTGCGCCAGATGAATCAACAGGTCCGATACAAAAAACACCGGATCGTCTTCGTTTTCGCCGATATTGACTTCTACCGTCGTACCGTCCTTTTTCACGATCACGCCATGGAGGGCAAGGGGAATCGTCACCCACTGATATTTCTTGACGCCGCCGTAATAATGCGTATCCAGATAGGCAAAGCCGCCTTCCTCATATAAAGGATTCTGTTTCACGTCGAGGCGCGGGGAATCAATATGCGCTCCCAGAATGTTCATGCCTTCCGCCATCGGTTTTTTCCCGATCCTGAACATTGCGATGGATTTATTCATCCAGACAGAATATACCTTATCGCCGCACTGCAGTTTTTTCCCTGCTTTCATCAGACCTTCCAGTTCCTGATAGCCTTCTTTCTCAATCCGGTTAACGATCGTATCGATACACTCCCGCTCCGTTTTCCCATTGTCCAGAAAATCCATATAATCTCCGGCAAAAGTCTCCACTTCCTGTAACTGCTTCTCGTCATACGTTTCCCATGTATTCTTCGTTTCCATTTTCCACTCTCCTTTTTCTTATTTTATTCTTTTTGTTTTATTCTTTTCGCCGCATCGGCTGCCCGGAAAACCGCCCGAAAGCGATTCTACTTGTCGCGGAGTTCAATTCCCATACCTTCCAGTCCGTTCAGAATTTTCTTCATCACAGCCGACACATCGGCTTCTTCCAGCGTTCTGTCCTGTGCCCGGAAGGTGATGGAATAAGCAAGCGATTTATAGCCTTCTTTGATCTGGCTTCCCTCATAAATATCGAACAGCCTGTAGTCCTCCAGAATCTTTCCGCCCCGCTGCGCAATCACGGCTTCGATTTCACCCGCAAGAATGGCTTTGGGAACCACCATGCTGATATCGCGGGAAACAGCCGGATATTTTGCAACGCCCGCATATTTTCTGTCGAAAGTCGCAAATGGCAGAATCTCCGGCATATCCAACACCGCCACATAAACCTTCGTCTTCATATCATAGTGATCGCATACTTCCGGATGCACCTCTCCAAGATAGCCGACCAGCTTTCCGTCATAGCAGATATTTGCCTGACGGCCGGGATGCAGGAAGTTTTTACCCGCTTTCGGATCATAGACCGCTTTTTTCTTCATACCGATACTGTCGAAGAACGCTTCCACGACACCCTTCATCGTGAAGAAATCTCCCTCGCCGTACATACCAAGCGTAAACTGCATTCTCTCGTCGGGCAGCTCGTTAAGCGGCAGCTGTTTTGGCAGATAAATATTTCCCAGCTCATAAAGACGTACGTTCTTATTTCTTCTGTTATAATTCGTGGCCAGACTCATCAGCATACCGTTTAAGGAAATCGTTCTCATAATGGAGAAATCCTCGCCCAACGGATTGGCGATCGTAATCGCATCTCTCAGCGGATCATCCTTGGCAAGCAGAAGCTTATCGAATACCTTCGGACTCTCGAAGGAATAGCACATACCCTGGGAAAAACCACAGTATTCCGCGATATCTCTCGCTTTTTGCTCGATGCGCAGTTTGAAAGAAAGTTTTCCGATAGTCGCCTCACCGCTCGGCAGCGTCATCGGGATCTTGTCATAACCATAAAAACGCGCCACTTCCTCCGCAATATCCGCAATGCCTTCCAGATCCTGCCTGAAGGAAGGTATCGTCAGCATTTTCGTACCGTCTGCTTCCGTCGTCAGTTCCAGCTCCAGCATTGCAAAAATCTCTTCCATCTCCTGTAAGCAAATATCGGTTCCGAGAAGATCATTGATTCGTCTTTCATCCAGTTTGATTTTCCGCAGTTCAGGAAGCGGCGTACAGACTTCCACCATGCCCTGTGTCACTTCCCCGCAGCCGAGCTCTTCGATGAGCTGACAGGCCCTGTCGATCGCAGCCTGCGCGTTTCGGGGGTCCAGTCCTTTTTCGAAAATACCCGAAGCATCCGTCCTCAGTCCCAGTCTTTTGGCGGATTTCCGAATATTAGCGCCATTGAAGGTGGCCGCTTCGAACAGCACGGTTTTCACATTTTCCGTAATTTTTGAGTTTTCTCCGCCCATGATGCCTGCAATGCCGATCTCTTTTTCCGCATCGCAGATCATTAGCATATCGCTGTCCAGATTACGCATCTGTCCGTCCAGCGTCTGGAAAACGTCTCCATCCTTCGCGCGGCGCACGATAATCTTATGTCCCGCAACCGTATCGAGATCAAAAGCGTGCATCGGCTGTCCATATTCTTCCATTACATAGTTGGTGATATCCACCAGATTATTGATCGGACGAATGCCGCTCGCCGCCAGCCTTCTCTGCATCCATTTCGGAGAAGGCCCGATCTTAATATTGGTACAGACTCTTGCACAGTATCTGGGACAGAGTTCGGAATCCATAACCTCTACGCTGATATAATCCTCCGCTCTCTCCGCTGTCTCCTTCACTTCTATCTTCGGTGCGATAAAAGGTTTCCGGAAGGTCGCCGCCGCCTCTCTCGCAACGCCAAGAACGCTGTAACAGTCTACCCGGTTGGAAGTAATCTCATACTCGAATACGGTGTCCCGCAATCCAAGCGCCTCCACCGCATCCGCTCCGACCTGTGCGTCCTCCGGGAAAATGTAAATGCCGTTTTCCGGCGCTTCCGGATACATCTCTCCGGAAGAACCCAGCTCCTCAATGGAACACATCATACCGTTAGA
>CALDLG010000159.1 GCA_937910785.1 uncultured Lachnospiraceae bacterium
TTCCGCAGCCTCCTGCTCACTTCCCCGGAAGGGATGCTCCTGCCCGTAAAGGGCGGTATCCTTCACAGACCAGTATGCAGTAATCTCAAAATCCTGAAACGGCGCCTGTATTTTCAGGATTTTTCCGGGCTCCAGCTTGTAAATATTCTCATAGACGGAATAGGGAGCCGGGATATATCCATAACGAAAATAGGTGTCCAGAATTCCCCGATTTATCGGATTGTGAAACGTGTCAAGACAGGCGATCGAATTTAAATCCGAGGCGAAAACAAAGGTTTTTCCGACAAACCCATAATATAGCGGTTTCTCACCGATTCTGTCCCTCACAAGGTATAACACCCGTTCTCTTTGGTCATACAGTGCGATGGCGAACATGCCCTTGCTCATTCGCAGCGTTTCTTCCAGCCCGTATGCAGAGACTGCTTCCAAAAGAACTTCCGTATCGGAGGTTCCTCTGAAAGCAGTCACTTTTTTTTCCCGTATCAGCTTCTCTTTCAGATCCTGATAATTATAAATTTCTCCATTATAGGCGATTATATAACGATTGTTATTCGACTTCATCGGCTGCGCGCCTCCAGGCGTCAGATCGACAACGGAAAGTCTCCTGTGCCCGAACACCACCCGCTCATCCTCCGATGCCCAGATACCGGAAGCATCCGGTCCCCTGTGGTACATCCGCTCATTCATTCTTTCGATATTCCGCCGCCAGTCAAATTCTCCGTTACAAAATCCGGCAATTCCGCACATCGCTGCTCCCTGTCCCTTTCCTGATCACTTCCCCGGCGCCCATGAACGCCTCAAGTCCGTATAATTCGTTCAAAATAAGCCTGCCACTGCCCGTTAACCCGTTCGGGCGCAAGACGTTCCTGTATTCGATGGGCCCGCTCGCCCAGCCGGTCCGCCAGCTCCCGATCCGATAAAAGCATATCCATCGCCTTTGTGAGCGCCGCCTCATCCCCCGTCGGAATCACCCAGCCGTCCACGCCATGCCGGATCAGCTCCTGTGTCCCGCCGCCCGGCACATCGGTAGCAATGACCGGCAGTCCAAGCGCCATCGCTTCAATCAGCGCATTGGAAACGCCTTCCGAATAAGAAACAAGCAGAAATAGCGATGCCCTTCCAATCTGATCCGCCACATCCGGAATCACGCCCGGCAGAAAAATCCTGTTTTTCATTCCAAGCGACGCAATCAGCTTCTCAAGCGCCTCACGCAGTTCTCCCTCACCGTAAATTGTCAGCGTATAGTCCGGATACCTGTCCGCCAGCCCGGCGAAGGCCCGTATCATCATTTCATGATTCTTGTTGGCATCCAGACGCCCGACGGAAACAATCCGTTTCTCCCGTTCTCCCCGAAACCGTTCCCGCATAAAAAGCGGATTCAGCGAATTCGGAAGAATAACAGCCATTTTTGATACCCTTGTGGAGAAAAATTCTCCGGAACGCTCCGTCTGTAAAATAACACCCGCCGCGAATGGAAACAACAGATTGGCAAGAAACCGCATCAGTCTGCCCGGATACTCTTCCTTCGCTTCCCCTACGACGGAAACTACCGGTTTCGTCCGGGTAAACATCGTCGTCACAATCGTCATGAAATTGTTTTTTCCCGCACAGGACAGAACCAGATCCGGCTGTTCCTTCTTCCAGATAAGGTGAAGCTTCTTCAGTCTTCTGTAAAAGTTCCGTACTCTGTCCGTACCGGTTTCCTCAGGCGTAATATCGGAAATAATTCTTCTGATTCCGTCGGCCAGCTCATACTCTTCCTCTTTGCGATATTGCGTGACCATTATGATTTCATAACCCTTGTTTTGAAAATATTCCGCCAGATTTACAAAGACGCGCTCTGCCCCGCCTTTATGCAGCGAGCCGATATAAAATGCAAGTTTTCCTGCAAATTCTCTCTTTTTTTCCGCATTATTATTTTTCTTGTTGTTATTTAATTCATTTTGACGGAGTTTTTCTTTCATTTCTTAAACCACCATTTTATTTTTATCAATCATCAAAGTGTTTTCATTTTTGAATACCACTGCTGGAAAACGAAGAAAGACCATGCCAGCTTGGAATAATTTGCTCCGGTCGCGGGGCCCGCATCTCCGGTTTTCAGATAACTTTGAATCATATCGGATGTATAGGCCGCATCAAAAATGTCCTGCTTCGCCAGATAATCATAACTGCTGTAATCTTTTAATGCCTCCTTCAATGGACCGCGAAGCCACTGATCTAACGGAACACCAAAACCAACCTTCGGCCGTTCCAGCAATTCCTTCGGAATATAGTCATAGGCGATATCCTTCAAAATATGCTTTTTATCGCCGTTATGATATTTATACGAATGGGGAATCCGATAAGAAAACTCCATAACATCTTTATCCAGAATCGGGCATCTCGCTTCCAGCGAATATTTCATGGATGCCCTGTCCACCTTGCAGAGAATATCTCCCGGCAGATACGTATCCATATCGAGCAGCATTCTGCGAATCTGCCAGTTCGCGATGCCGTATCCGCTTTCCACCAGATAATGAACGGGCAGAAATGCCTGTCCCGGCATCGCTTTTACCATCGCATTGGCCTTCACGATATAATTGCCGGCGCCGAACTGGGTTTTGCTCTCCTTCTCCCGGTTCCCTGCAATCACACGAACCCGGAAGGGCAGCCGCTTTTCCAGACCGGCCTGTTTGAAACCGGGCAGGTTACAGATTCCATGCACCATGCCGCCGAGTATATCCAGTTTCTGAGCCTGTCTGACATTTTCATAAATATTATAACCGCAGAAAAATTCATCCCCGCCGTCCCCGGACAAAGCCACCTTCACATGCCTTCCGGCCAGTTCGGAAACGAGCATCGTCGCAATCTGGGAGCTGTCCGCAAAGGGCTCGTCATAATACTGCGGAATACTGTCCACCAGCTTGAACATTTCCTTTTCGTCAATGTAGAGCTCCGTATGGTTCGTGCCCAGATATTCGGCTACCGCTTTCGCATAGCCTGCCTCATTATATTTCGTTTCATGAAAACCGATGGAAAATGTTCTGACCGGCGTATCGGAATGCGCCTGCGCAATCGCCGTCACTAAAGAAGAGTCATATCCGCCGCTTAAAAAAGAACCCAACGGCACATCCGCGATCATACGCATCGCCACAGACCTTTCAAGCAGTTCTTTCAGGCCGCGCTTCGCCTCTTCATAACTGCCCACAGGATGCATCATCTGCCGTTTATACACATCGGCGATCTTCCAGTATTTCCATGTCGTAATTTCTCCCGCACGAAAACGCAGAATACTGCCAGGCTCTACCTTCCGGACATTTTGAAAAATACTGTCCGGCGCATTGATATACTGCTGAAAAAGATAGCGCGCCAGCACTTCCTTCCGAATCTCTTTCGAAAAACCGGGACAGACCATAATCGGCTTCAATTCCGAAGCAAAAACAATCCCGTCCTCCTGCTGCCAGTAGTAAAGCGGCTTCTTCCCGATTCTGTCCCGAAACAGGTAAACCTCCCCGCTGTCCCTGTCATACAGCGCAATGGCAAACATTCCGTTAAATCTCGTCACACAGTCTGTTCCCCATTTCAGATAAGCGGCAACAATTACCTCCGTATCACAGTTGGAGCGAAACGGATAATCCCGTAATTCCTTCTTCAGCTCCTGAAAGTTATAGATTTCTCCGTTATAGACGACAGAAATCCTTCCGTCGGAGGAATGCATGGGCTGATGCCCCAGCGCCGAAAGGTCCAGAATGGAAAGTCTTCTCTGCGCAAATCCCACCCGATAACCGCCGGACATCTCATAGATTTCCTCACCGCTGTCATCCGGTCCGCGGTGATACATTGTATCGTTCATCGCCTTTAATTGTTCCGGGCTGATATTCTTTTTACTGACATATCCACAGATACCGCACATAATTTCAAACTCCCCTGATTAATCTCAAATCACCCTATCGTTGATACTTTTCAATAAAGTAATCCTTATATTCCCCAAAGTCCTTGCATTCCTGATCGATCGACTCGATCAGCTCCTCATATTTCTCCTGCACAAGCGCCCGATAGTTATTGAAGTTATTATATCCTTCCTTACACCACGCGAAAGGATGCGTCAGAATCTGCACTTTATCATAACATGTGATATTTTTTTCGTCCGGATATCCATAACGCCAGATATGATTCGCATCCGACATGTATTTTACTTTGACGGGCGTTTCCTCCGTCACCTGTTCCGCAAAGGTGAAGAAATCATCCTGATAGGCATTGATGATCCCGTCCAGCTTAATATTTTCCCGCAGAACATCCTTCGACGGCCTGTGAATGGAAAATTCCCGGATGGCAAAGCCAAACATCTCGCTTAAAATTTCCATTTCCTTCCGGATTCTTTTCCGGATCTCCTGCATATCCGTCATCCCGTTCAGGGCGAAATGCAGGCCGATATGCTGGCCTCTCTCGTGCATATCCTTAATCATATTCATATTTCTTCTGGAAAGGATGTTGTAGGAATTGTTCGTCCACTGAAAAAAGTAGGTGGAAACAAAGTCCATGCTCTGTTCCACCCGCGCAAGCTCATAGGCCCGCTCCACGCTGTATTCCACATCGTGCCGCATGATGATGAACCGGTCCTTTCCCAGCGCGTCCGCATAATTGGCGTGCCTGCCCGTCGTCTTGATAATCCTGATAATTTCTCTGTAATCCTCAAATGAAAACATTTGCCGCTTATCTCCTTTGTTTATAAATTCCCTGTTCCGTCATTGCTGTGTCATTCTTCCGTCTGTGCCTGCGCGCCATTTAAGCCCTATTCCGTCTCTCTTTCGGCATAGTCCTCGTTGACGATATGCTCCGCAATCGTTTCTCTGGCTTCCTCCGCCTTTTCGAGCCACAACCGGTACGCCTCATCCCAGGAAGAATAACTATCGTTATTTCTTTTGTCCGTAAAGCTGTAATTTGCAAGCAGATAGTTTTTCAGAAATGTCGTACATTTCTCGGCTCCGACCACATTCGTATGACTGGCGTAATCGGCAAAGTCTTCCTCAAAAACAATCCCGATCTCATCATAATAATCGTTCATATTCAGAAAGGCATATCCCGCCGCCTCGATGATTTCCCTCATATAGTTGAACATCTGCTGCTCTTCCAGGCTGATTCCATAAGGAGATACGATAAATAACGCCTGTAATTCATTATCTTTCAGATATTGCAGCAAATCCCGCAGACAGGCTTCCTGTTCCGCCGGAGGCGCCTGCTTTCCATCCGCCCCCGCGGCCTCCGGCCTCGCCGTCGGTCCTACCTCGTCCTTCAGCTGAAATCCTTTCAGCGCATTTTTTTTCTCATACCGCCAGTTCCCCCATTCCGAAGGAAGCGCAAACATTTTCCAGTTCGTATGATACTTAAACAAATCGATATAATAGCTCAGCCGGTCCTCCGACTCCGGCACCAATGCCTGAATCGTTTTAAGCCGGTTCTCCGAATATTTCAGGTTATCCGTCACGCCTCTCGTATAGGCCATATTCTCGGACAATCCCTCATCTTCCATCGTATACATCCGCATCTCAAAAATGTAGAGCGAAGGCGACTGCGTCTTCTCCGCCTCCCGGACCAGATACTTCATGGCCGCCGGCCTCTGCACATTAGAGGAAAGCGGATAGGCCGCGATTCCCGTCTCCCCCCACAGCATCGGCGCCGAATAATAAGGGAATACCGGGCTTGAGCCGATCATCACAATATCCAGCGTATCGTCTTTTTCCGCATAAAAACCCGAAAACCGGTCCTTCACATCGCCGTTGGTCCGGACAATATAAGATACCGGAATCAGGGCAAGCAGGAAAATTCCTATAAAAATCATACTTTGCAATAACTGTCTGCGGTTCATATTCCTTCTGCGCTCCACGACCGATTTCATCGGTCCTTTGCTCGTTATCGGCTCGGCAAAAACAAATGTCCGCTTCGCTGACGCTTGTTTTTGCTCTTCGCCTATTATATCATAAATCATTTGCTGTGGCGGCATAAATCTTCGATATAATCCTGCCACCGGGCGAAGACGGCTTCCCCGTTTGCGCGGTCTGCGATCTTTCTCGCCTCCATGCCGAGCCTTTCCGCAAGCGCAGGGTCTTCAATCAGCCGGTTGATGCCTTCTTCCAGCGCTTTCTGGTCCTTGATGGGAATCAGCAGACCGTCCACTTCGTTCGTCATAATGGTCGCGGGACCGCCGCAGGGGCAATCCGTCGCAACGATCGGCAGCCCCAGCGCCATCGCTTCCATCAGCGCGTTGGGCAGCCCCTCCCAGTCGGAAGTAAAGGCAAACAGCGCGGCATCCACAAGATCTGTCTCCAGACTGTCGCTGGCTCCCATCAGATGAATATAATCCTGCGCCCCGTTTTCCGCAATCAACCCTTCCAGTATTTCCTTCGTGCCGTCGAGAGAATCTCCGCCGTAAATCTTCAAATCATAATCGGGATGCTTTTTATGCACCTCCACGAAAGCCCGAATGAGCATCGGCTGATTTTTAAAATCCACAAGACGTCCCGACTGCACGACCGTCTTATTGCGCTTCTCCGGCATCGGAACTCCGATATATTTGGGATTGATGGGGTTTAGGATAATTCTCGAATTTTCCTGTAAGCGCGGGGCAAAAAACGCGCGCGCGCCCTCAGTCTGAAACACACAGCCATCCGCTCTCGGAAAGAGCAGCGGAATCTGTATTTTGTCGGACAATTCCTCGTAATGTCCCACCGGGTCGGTACGGATAGAGATCAGCACCGGTATTTTCATAAAATATGCCGCCATCAACCCTCTGTACAGCGCTTTTCTGGCAAATGGAATCAGAATATCCGGCTTTTCCGTCCGGATAAAATCCCTCAGATACTTTATACGGAGCAGAATCTGCAGCAAATGAGGTTTCTTTTCGTCTCCTTCCCGCAGTCCGACATGAACACGCCTGACCCGCCGGTCAGTCTGAAACTCATTTTCACCATACCACTCCGTCGCAATCAGAACCTGATATCCTTTTTCCACAAACTGATTCGCCAGGTTCGTAACGACCCGTTCCGCTCCTCCCTGCTCCAGACAGTTCAAATGAAATGCAATTTTACGCATAGAAACCTCTCATCCGTATCACTAAAAGCTCTGATACATAAACGCCGCCGTATCATAATTACCACCGTATATTCCCGTAATCAGAAGCAGCAGCACAATTCCGTAATAACAGGCCCATCTGACCGGCGCCGGCCGCGCCGCAAGATAACGCCGCACGTCCCATCCCCGCTCCTCCAGAACCGAAACGGCAAGCCAGATAAGCAGGGTCAGGAAAAGCAGCATAAACTCATATTTACTGAGACCATAGGATGTCACAGCCTTCGATAGCAGCGCCCGGAACTGAAATCCTGTAAAAAAAGCCCGGAAAATTCCCGCCGCCTGTGAAAGACTCTCGCTCCGGATCAGTACATCCGCAGCAAAGACAATGGCCCACGTCCTGACCATGCCAAAAAGTGCATACCCCTTTCCCTTCCCGATGTGAAGTTTCTGCTTCCAGACCGGATAATGGGACTCCAAAAGGAGGGAAATGCTCATGATGACGCCGTAATACAGGCCCCACAGCATATAGGCAGCCGTTCTGCCGTGCCATGCCCCCGTAAAAAACCAGACGAGCATCGTTCCGATAATCGGCACTACATGCCTGCCCATACCGTTCCACTTTTTCTTACAATATTTCCCGATCTTCCGGCCCATACCGGACATCGTAAAGGAAAACATCACATAATCCTTAAACCAGGCTCCGAGCGTGATATGCCATCTGCGCCAGAATTCCGCCACCGAGCCCGCGAAATAAGGCCGCCTGAAATTTTCCGGAAGCGCAATATCGAAGGTTTCGCTGACACCCATCGCCATATCGATATAGCCGGAAAAATCCGCATACAGCTGCAGCATATAGAAAACCACCGCGCAGGCATAAATGCTGCCCGGCACCGCGGACACATCGCTTCCGAAAACCTGATCGACGAATATCCCGATCCGGTCTGCGATTACAAGCTTCTTAAAGGCGCCCCAGACGAAACGCTGAACGCCGTACAGCATTCTTTCATAGGAAAAGATGTGCTCCGTCTCAAACTGCTGTTTCAGCTTTGTGTAACGGTTAAAGGGTCCCTGCGTAATCGCCGGAAAATAAGAAAGAAACAGCAGCAGCCTGGGAAAACTGGTCTCCGCCCCGCATTGTTCCCTTCCCGTATCGATCACATATCCCATCGCCGTCAGCGTATAAAAGGAAATTCCAAGCGGCATTACGACCTTTTTCAGAAAATCCGCCTGCCAGCCCATTGTCTCTTCCAGAACGGGAACCGCAAGCACCGTATATTTATAGAAAACAAGCAGCCCCAGATTCAATAGAAAAAACAGGATCTGCATTCGTTTCCTTTTCTTCGCAAAAGCCGCCTTTGTACTCTTTTTCCGTTCCTTATCGGTGCAGCCTGTAAGAGCCGCTTCCTGCGCTTCCAGACTCTTTTTCAGATAAAGGCCACAGCCATAGGCGCTAAAAGCCGTCAGAAACAGCGCAATCGGAATTCCGCCCAAACCGATCATATAAAAAACAAGACTCGAAAGAAGCAGTACATACCACTGCTTTTTCTTCGGGAGCAGATAATAAACGGCGAAGGTCAACGTCCACAATATGATAAAAGAATAAGACAGGAACTGCATTTACTCCTCCAACAGCCTCTGAACCAGTGCAATGATTGCTTCCTTGTTTCTGAAATTCTCCGCTACTACATATTTTGCGTCAATTTCTATATCAAATTCATCCTCCAGATCGCTTACCACATTGATCACCGTAAAAGAATCGATGATGCCGTCCTCCATCATACTGTCTCCGTCATAATCGATGGCTTCCTCGCAATGTTCCTCCAGAATTTCCAAAACCTTCTCTTCCATCTTTTCAGCAGTCCTTTCTCTTTCTATAATTTATGCCATAATAAACTGTTTCCGCACACTTCATGCCCGCGTTTTCTCTTCTGCGCACATCCGATATTTCAATTTTAACAGGCTGTCCTCTCCAAGCGGCAGATAGAGAAATCCTTCCGCTTTCCCTTCCCGGCCTGCGGCTTCCGTCATCCGTCCGTCCGCCTCCGCCGGCCCCTTTGCCTTCGGAATCTTCCGATAGCGCAGGATTTCCGCCTCTCTTACGCCATTTCCACCGGGGCTTTCTATTCTGGTTCTGACCGGTGGGAAAATGTCATTTTTACCGTAATCCACACTGCGCAGAAGACGGTAGATGTCCCCGGCCTCCTGTGTCAGTTCAAAAAATCCGCCGGCAGGGATCTCAAAGGAACGATACATTCTCCGATCCGGCGCAAATCCCTGTTCTCTGACCGCCACCCGTTCCTCCATGACGGCATCAAAGCTTTCCGTAAATGCCTCATAAGCCAGCTCCATCAACCGCTCCGTCAGCTCATAAGCCTTCGTGTCTTTGCCGATTCCGCACTGCTTCTGCACGATAATGCCGCCCTCATCGATTCCGGCCGTCACATAATGCCATGTGATGCCGGTCTCTTTTTCCCCTTCGTATATAACCCAGCTCGGCGCATTTCGCCCCGGATAATCGGGGAGCAGGGCATTATGGAAATTGATAATCGTCACGTTTTCCTTCTCCACAAGCGCCTTGGGAAAGAGAAAATGATTGCCCGCACTGATGATCAGTATCTTCTCTCCGAAAGCCTGCAGATATGCCGCAAGCTCCTTTTTATCCACTATTCTGGTAAAAGATATTCCCTTTTCTCCACAAAGCTTCTCCGTTATGCTTAAAGAGTGAAGCTCATGTTCGATGAATTCCAGCTGGTATCCGTAATCCTTCTGCCGCTCTTTCACATAGGACAGGACTTCACCGCTCACCTTGCCACAGCCTGTGACAATTACCCTTCGAAATGTTGTACTCATGCCTTTTTATTCCTCTTCCATCCGCAGCCGTTTACCACCCCGCCGTGCCTGTTGGAGACTCTGTTTCCGCCTACAGAAGCTCTTTCAGCTTCACCCTGTCGATCTTGCCATTCGCATTGATCGGCATTTTCTCTAACACGATCACCTTATTGGGCAGCATATATTCCGGCACCAGACTGGAAATCCGCTCGTTGATATACGCCTTTTCCAGCTCTTCTTCCAGAAACAGCACAATTTTCTGCCGTTTCTCGTCATATAAACAGCAGCAAAGTGAGATTTCTTCCAGAGAGGAAACCGCTGTCTCGATCTCTCCCAGCTCAATCCTGTGTCCCATATGCTTGATCTGGAAGTCTTTTCTGGATAAATAAATGAGCTCTCCGTATTCATTATATTTTACAAGGTCGCCGGTGCGATAAATGATCTCCGGGACGAAGGGATTCAACGGATTCTGAACGAAGGCTTCCCTCGTCTTCTCCGGATTATGATAATACCCCATGGAAAGAGACGTCCCCCGGACGCACAGCTCTCCGATGCCGTCTCCCCTTACCGGCTCATTCTTCTCATCCAGCACCAGAATATCGGTATTGGCCATGGGAATTCCAATCGGCAGCGGTTCATCATCCGAGAATTCCCGGTCCACGATATAGTAAGTACAGGCATCTGTAATTTCCGTCGGCCCATAAAGATTGGCATACTGCACATCCGGCAGATATTTCCGCCACAGATTGAGCTGTTTATTCGGCATCACTTCGCCGCAGAAAAGCACGCGTTTCAGCGTATCCGACAAATCCACGTTTCGAAAAGCTTTCAGTTTCGCCACGACAATTAACGCCGAAGGCACCCAGAAAATCGTATTGATCTTCTTTTCCTTCAGATATTCAAGAAGCAGTACGGGCTGTGCAAAAAGATTTTTCGGAATAATATACGTCGTCGCACCGCTCCTGATCGTACTGTAAATATCGAGAATCGAATTATCAAAATAAAAAGGCGCCTGATTGCCGAAGCTGTCCGCTTCCGTCACCGCAAAGGTCTCCGTCACCCAGTCGATATAATCGATCACGCTGCGGTGTGTAATCGTCACGCCCTTCGGCACCCCGGTAGAGCCGGACGTAAACAGCACATAAAGCAGATCCGTATCGATACCCCTGTGCCTTGCCGCCTCAATTTTATTCTCACAGACCTGTATATGGGAAATTTCCTCAAATAACAGAATCTCTCCTTCCCAGTCGTATTCCTCAAAGTTATTCCGCAGCGCGGCAGTCGTAATGACGGCTGCTGGGCACAGCACTTCGAGAATCTTATTCACCCGGCTGGCGGGCATATCCACATCGATCGGAGAGTAAAAATTGCAGCTGTATGCCGCACCCATGAAGGATACAAGCACGTCAACGCCTTTTTCCATATAGACAACAACCGGTTTTTTGAACAAATCCAGTTCCATGAGCCGCGTCGCGACCGCTTTCGCCTGCTTTTGCAGTTCCCGGAAGGTCACCGCCTTTCCGTCCTGTGCAAAAGCGATTTTATCCGGCAGTCTGTCTGCCGTTTCATCCAGCCAGTAGGTAACATTTGCTTTCATATCAGTAACCATGCCTTTCTCTCAGCCCGCAGTCCATGCATGCGGACACAGTATCACAGTCCCCGCCGTTCTAAGGGCAGATGACAGGGTAAAAAGTATCCGGCCCCTTTTCCGCCTTCACGTGATAGACATCATATAAATCCGTCATTTCCAGCCCGCTGCCTGCCGGATCATAAGAGCCGTACAGCGCGATCTGTTTCCCGGAGGCAAACTTCCGCATTTCTCTTTCCACCTCCAGAGCGATCTGAAAATCCGGTTCCGATTCTATGTAATCATACAACATCGGGGAGTAGGGTGGCAAGTATAAGATCACTTCCACGCCCTGATCCTTTAAATAATCGATCAGCGCGGCAAGCATTTCCATGCTTTCTTCATCGATCTCCCGATAATCCGTCAGGCGGTAAACTACCTGCTCCTCCATCGTCTGCTGCGTCATCGCGATAACCTCTTCCGGGTCCACATTGCGAAGTTCCTCCTGATAGGAAACGCTCCCGTCATAATGTTTGGTATACCGTTCCGTCTCCCAGTCATCGGTATAGGATACCAGAAAGCGTTTTCCCTCCGGAAGACAGGTGATATTATAGCGAAAATAATCTAAAGACAGCCATTTCCCATAATGCGTTCCCGTATTCCGCGCTGCTGCCGGGATCATTCCGCCGGAATCATTCCGGAGCTTCTCCGCTTCTTCACGTTTCGCTCCGCCGGGCTCTCCGCTTTCCGTACTCATGAAAAGCTCCGGTTTTCCCATTTCTTTTCCCAGAAAAAGCGCGTATGCTTCCAGCTCCGTCCATCTGTCGTTGTTGTGCGCGGTATTGAACAGAAATGCATCGACACCGATCACCATCGTTTCGGGCAGCCGACCGTTATATGCCAGAATTCCGGTTACGGCCCACAGATCGTAGATCGTGGCTTCGGAAAGCCCCGCGTTATAAAAAGAGTCTGTGCCAAACATCGTATGATCAAAGGTAAATACCCTGCTTGAGCCGGTAACGATTACCTCCTTCGCTTCCTTCTGTCCGTTCAGACAGGCGAGCAGAAGCGTTCTGTCATTGAATGCGGATTCTTCGAGTCCCACTGCGTTTTGCAAATCGTCCGTCATCCTGCTGCCGATTTCGTCATAGGTAATCCGCAGATACGCATAAGAATCCACATACCAGTTCACTGCCGCCACCAAAAAAAGGAGAGGCAGAAGGAACAAAAACGCCTTACACCATTTTTTCATGCCTTTTCTCCTCCTGCCGTATTCCCGCCTGCAGCCGATTTCGATGTCTCCCCTTCCGGCGGCAGCGCTTCCGATTCCCTTTGCCCGAAACTATAGGAAAACAACACAGGCAATGCAATAAAGAGGCCATATATGTAACGGAACTCATTATAAACCGGCGCCGCCAGAAGCAGGGTAAGAAATAAAATCAAATAGGGCACAAAAGGCATCACATTCCGTTTCTCATACACCGCGAAAGCGAGCGCGAAGAACATCAGCCATGTGTTCAGCCCCAGACTCCAGACTCTGTTATAAAATTCCTGAAAACGCTGCAGATAATTTCCCATTGCCAGACTGTCATCATAGGAAAAAAGCTTCCGTCGTGTCTCCACGCCGAGGGAATTATCCACCATAAAGTAGTCTCCATAAAGATACAATGGATCTCTCACCCGATACGCCCAGTAGCCCATCGTCTGCCGGACCTCCGCCACCACATACTGCAGCGGATTGCGCAGGCCGACCCGGAGCCATAATTTGAAATATTCCCATTTATTCTCTTCGATCGCCTGCTGGTTCCCCTCTTCCCGGATCAGCGCCTTGACAGGATCAAAAAGATAGGGATTATAAGCTTCTCCGACTTTTTCGGTCGGAACAACCCGGTCTATCATCCCGATCTCTTCCTCCGTCAGCTCTCCGCCTTTTAAGTATGCACAGACAAGATGCTGTGCCGGCATCGTCAGACTTTCGATCGTATCCGGCGGTTCCACATGCAGGGCCGCAAGAACCGGTCCATGATAAATCAGATAACAGAGCAGAACCGCGGCGGCGCATCCGTATTTTCCCGAAACCTTCTTCCCATACGGAACCTTTTTCCCGGACCTCTTTTTCTGCCAGTCATAAACAGACAGGATCACGATCGTTCCCACAAAAATGAAAATACCGTTACTGCGCAGCACACAGACCAAAAATCCCGCCGCAGACCATGCCAGATACCGCAATGCCCTGCGTCTCCCCGTCATAAGCTCCGCATGACAGGCAGTTTCCACGGTCGTCCATGTAAAAAAGAACAGCGCCGCAACGAAAAAAGCATCCTTTCCCATGCAGAGCGCCTGCATGCCATTCACAGGCAACGCCGCATAAAAGAGCAGGGCGATAAAAAGCCAGAACATGCGCGTTCCCCTTTTATAAAGCCAGTGCAGAATAAAAGCGTATAAAAGCGCCATAATGACAACCTGCCAGAATGTATAAAAACCGATCGCATCCGTATAATTGCCTGACAGCCGGTAACCGATTTCGAAGAAAAACTGTATGATCATGGTATGAAAATAGGGATGATGATTGGATCTTGGAACAAGACCCAGTATCTGCTCCATCTGCCATACCGCATCGTTATTAAACCATGTGGGGTAATACATCAGATAATATGGCAGATAGCAGAAGAAACAGATCAGAAAAAAGAGGATAAAAATATACCACCGCCCCGGCCGCGCCTGCTGCTTTCCCGGCCGCAGGGTTTCCGGCAGGCAGGACAACAGCGCCCCCCTTTGCGAAATCAGAAAACAAAACAAAAGCAGGACGATATAGCATGCGGAAAAAAGCAGCAGAATCCTCACAATATTCCGCAGGACGCCCAGCTGCTCCGCTTTTTCCAGATCACCCAGCACAATAAAAAGCATATAGAGAACCGCAAAAGGAATGACAGCGCAAAACTGCCATTTGGAAGGCGGCGTAATTTTCTTTTTCATCTGTAGTTCTTCCAAACAGATATCCTCCTTCGTGTCCTGCATTTAACGTTACACTCATCTTATCTGACATCTGCGGCATCCGCACTTTCCATTCCTCATCGGCCGCCGGAACTTATGCTTCCTCCGCCCATCTGCGTATGTTTGCGGTATAAGCCTCTGTCGTATACTCCCCTGCACGCTTCAGAGCCATTTCCCGGTAATGCGCCATCCGCTCCTCATTCTTTAGCAGCGAAATAATCTCCTGTGCGAGCCGCCGCTCTTCCTCCGTAATATTCTGCGGGTCGAAATCCTCATCGGGGCTCATATTCGGCACCAGAATCCCGTACCGGTCCTCAAGAATCTCTCCCGGTCCGGTCATACAATCTGTCGCGATCGCCGGCACGCCCAGCGCCATCGCCTCCACAAGCGCATTCGGAAATCCTTCATAATAGGAAGTCAGCACATAAAGAGAACTTTTTTTCAGATAAGGATAGGGATTTCTCTTCAGTCCCGTAAAACATACGACATCATCGATTTTAAGCCCGGCGGCAAGTTTCTTATACGGCAGATATTCTCCCTGCCCGATAATCATCAGTCTCGTATCGGGAAGCGTTTCGTGTACGAGCGCAAAACTCTTGATCAGATGCCAGAATCCCTTCACCGGATCTTCCCTGCCCATGGAAACCAGAATACGCCCCTCCGTCCATGGAAGCTGCGGCACAAACCGCTCCGCCAGCGCCTCCGCCTCCTTCAGGTCAAAGGGGTTGTGTAACGTAACGGCCTTCTCACAGCCGAATTTATCCTCAATTTCGCGCCGGATCTGTTCCGAACAGCAGATTACTCTGTCCGCATGCTTACAAAACCATCTGTTCCGGCGCGGATGATCCATATCCATATAGCTCCGGATGCCAAGCCATTTTCTGGCTTTCCCGCCGGATACCACATTGGCAATATTGGCCGTCGGGCCAAAGCTGTAAGCGATATCGACCGCCTCTTTCCGCTTGATCTGATGCAGCCGGTATGCCCGCTTTATGACATTCCATATTTTGGCCAGCCTGCCCGGTCTGCTCGCCAGATGCAGATCCATTACCTCAAGTCCGGTAATCTCATAAGCAATCTCCCTGGAATCAAAAATGACAATTTTCACCTGATAAAAGGGCTGCAGCAGCCTTGCCGTCGCAACGCATACCTTTTCGAAGCCCCCCTGATGCAGCGCGGGCACGATCAACAGCATTTTTTTCATGAAAGAATATCCCCCGGCATCAATTTCGTCTCACATTCATATCTGTCGATCAGTAACGACCCGTCCACCGTCCGCGCAATCGGTTTTTCATCAAAAACCGCAATCACCTCGCCCGGCGCATAAGCCGAGAAATCGATCATTTCATCAAAGGGATGCGCTTCCCATATCGTCACCTTCCGCTCTCCGCACATGGCAAAGGCGCCCGGAAACGGCGCGGCCACGCCGCGGATCAGATTGTAGATATTTCTGGTTCTTTCGTGAAAATCGATTTTCCCGTCCGACGCAGTCCGCTTCTGATACCAGGAATCGAAATCCTTCGACTCGGTACGGATCGTAATATTTCCTTCCTCATATGCCCTGAGCAGTTTCCGGATCAGATTCTGTGAACAGATCTGATTCTTGTACTGAGCCGTTCTGATATCGTCATGGGGCGTAATGGAAAACATTTCCGTTGCAAAAATATTCGGACTGTCCGCCTTCTCGTCATACCGGAACAGATTCAGGTTGAATCTGCTGTCACCCAGAATAATCGACCAGTTGAGCGGCGAACGTCCGCGCCCGAAGGGCAGATACCCGCAGTTTCCGTGAAAGCCGTAAATACCGAACCGGAACCGCTCAAGCACCGATGGAGGGATGATTCTCTGCCATCCCATGGAAATGCCAATGTCGAATTCATTCTGCTGCAAAAAGGTCCGGGTTTTCTCGTCCGTCAGAAAGTAACTGTCCGCCTCATGCACCGGAATGCCGAACCTTTCCGTCAGAACGGACAGTCCCTTATAGCCGGACACCTGATTCTTCTTCATCACCTCCGGACTGATCGTAATCACCAGATCAACCGGACAAATATTCCTGTGAATAAATTCCACAATCCCTTCGGAAGTGTCCTTTACACCGAACACAACAACCTTGTATTTCATATTCGTATCCCCGCTCCCTTCACCGTCCGCACGGCTCCCTTGAAAACAGTTTTCACCGGATTCATTCATATCTCTTACAGATTGGCTTTATACCAGTCGATCGCCAGTTCAATGCCTTTCTTAAAATCATACTCCGGATCATATCCGAGCAGTTCTCTTGCCTTCGTAATATCCGCATTGGAATCCCGGATATCGCCCTTTCTTGCCGGGCCGAAATGGGGCTCCACCTTCTTATCAAGGGCCTCACACAGATCATAATAAATGTCGATCAGAAACTCCCGTCCGCCGGCTCCGATATTAAATGCCTGTCCTGCCGCATCGGAGGATGCCAGACAGGCTTTCATGTTCGCTTCAATCACGTTGTCAATATAGGTAAAGTCTCTGGACTGTCTCCCGTCCCCATGAATGGTGGGCACCTCATCGTTCATAAGCTGTCTGATAAACTTCGGAATGACCGCGGCATACATTCCTTCCGGGTCCTGACGGCGGCCAAATACATTGAAATAACGTAAACCATAAGTATCCAGTCCATACAGCTCCTTGTAAAGCCTTCCGTATTCCTCATCCACCTTTTTGGTCAGCGCATAAGGCGAAAGCACCTTTCCCTCCTGCCCTTCTTTTTTGGGAAGCGCCGGATGATCTCCATATACGGAAGACGAAGACGCATACACAAATTTCCTGACACCGTTCTGTCTTGCCGCCTCCATCATGTTCAGCGTGCCCCTGATATTGATCTCTTCATATAAAAGCGGCATCTCGATGCTCCGCGGCACACTGCCCCAGGCCGCCTGATTCATCACATAGGTCACACCCTCAGACGCTTTCTTACAGGTGTCCAGATCTCTGATGTCACCTTTGATAAAGGTAAAATTCTCTTTCTTCGTCAGCGGTTCTATATTTTCATATTTACCGGTAGACAGATCATCCAGACAGCGTACCGTATATCCCTTATTCACTAAAGCCTCACAGAGATTGGAGCCGATAAAACCCGCGCCGCCCCCTATAAGAAAAATACTGTCTTTTTCAAATGTAATATCCTGATATCCCATAACTGCTCCTGTTCCACCGCCTGAGCGGCTTTTACTCTTTTCCTGCTGATTTTTGAAATAGCTGTACTGATTATATACTAATTTTGCGCGATGTACAATGGTTTCATACGCATTTGGAATCGATGACGGGGAAAAGTGCAAAGAACAATAAACAGGTGGATTTACAGAAATGCGAGACCATTTATGGCAGCGGCCAAAAGCCCGGCATAAGTAACTACAGCTTTAAAAGAAACTAAAAACGGAGAAAATGGGAAACAATACTGTTCATGGAAAATCTTTTTCCGGCAGCATGCTCCGGAACGGCAGACTGAAGGAAGAATGATTAAAAAAATGAAAAGTTACTTTCATTACGTTTTGTGCCTGAGCGAAGCGAAAGGAATGGATATCAAAATGATTATCTGTCCGATATTACACGGAATGGCTTTTGAACCGCTTTTCGGAAGGGTATGCGCTGTCACGCAATCCTCTGTTCCCGAACAAAGTGACACGCTATGAGCTGACTCCCGATACGGTAGACTGCGTTGTGTTCTGCTCTAAGAATTACGAACCGATACTGCCCCGTCTGCATGAGATCACAGACCGTTTTCATACCTATTTCCAATATACGATTACGGCTTACGGAAAGGAAATTGAACAAAGCATGGAAACTTTGATAAAGCTGTCTGAAACGGTGGGAAAACAACGTATCGCATGGCGGTATGAGCCCGTTCTGCTGACAAAGAAATATACCATCAAACAGCATTTGGAAACCTTTGAACACATGGCGGAAACCCTTTCTCCTTACATTGACCGCTGCATTTTTGGCTTTGTGGAAATTTATAAAAAACTGGAAAGCAACATGCCGGAGCTTATCCCCATGTCCGAACAGAATATGGATACTCTGGCACAGGGCTTTGGCGCGATTGCGGAAAGAAACGGCATTCTTATCCAGACTTGCGGATCAAAAGGCGATTTTTCCCGCTATCATATCCGGACCTCCGGCTGCATAACGACTGATATGCTGGGGGACGCCAACGGTATCCGGTTCAGGAAGCTGAAGCACAAGGGCGCAAGACAGGGCTGCCACCGTATCGAAAACAGGGACATTGGCGCTTACGATACCTGTCTGAACGGCTGTAAATACTGCTATGCCAACAAAAACCCACAGAAAGCAGCTGAAAATTACAAATTTCATGACAGGACTTCTCCTCTGCTTCTTGGCGCAGTTAAACCGGAGGACACCATCATAAGAGGTGCGCAGAAAAGTTTTCTGGAAAACAAGAAGAATACTTCCTCCGTATCCGACAAATAGCCTCTGCCTGCTGCCGGAATATCGGAAAATGGCAGAATTTTGATAGATAAAGGCAGAAATAAAATATAATTTCCCTGCCGGCCGCATTATAATGACATATATCCCGTTTCCGGGCGTTTTGTAAAACAGTTTTTGCCAGGAAGGACAGGATGTTTTGATGCAGACAAAGAAAGGCGGCAATCCTATGAAATACAGTAACATTGTTTTCGATATTGACGGCACCCTGATCGATACGGAATATGCGATTTTACATTCATTGCAGGATACTCTGAAAATATTGTCCGGAAAAAAGATCCCTTGCTCCGAATTGACATTTGCGCTGGGAATTACCGGCATAGACGCTTTGAAAAAACTGGATATAAAAGATATTCCCGGTGCGATAAAATTATGGGATAAAAATATGTGCAGGTATACGGCTACTGTCAGGGTATTTGACGGCATTGCGGAATTGTTGGAAATTCTTCTGAAATCAGGTTACGAAATGGGGATTGTGACTTCAAGGACAAAAAAAGAATTTGAATATGATTTCTGCCCTTTTGGGCTCAGGCATTATTTTAACATAATCGTCTGCGCAGACGATACGATAGAACATAAGCCCAGTGCCGCTCCGCTCTTAAAATATACGGAATTATCGAGATCAGACCGTAAAAAAGTGCTTTATATCGGAGACAGCGAACACGACAGTAAGTGTGCGGACAATGCCGGGATAGATTTTGCACTGGCAGCATGGGGCAGCCATGACAAATCTATAAAAACAGACTATTTTCTGACAAGACCGTCTGAGCTGCTTTCAGTAATCAATTAAATAACTTAAACAAATTTGTTTGCAACTCGCATAAATACCAGTGTAACGATTTGTAATTAACTAGACTTTATTCTTGCTTGAATCTTTGTCTGCGTCGTTGCCTTTTCTTGACGTAGCCACCGCTACGCCTGCGAAAAAGCGCCTTGCATACAAAAGATTCATTCTGCGAATAAAGTCTAGTTATTACAAAATCGTTACACTAGGTTTCTAAATCTCATTTCATCACTCGAACTCTTTTTCCAGTTCGTTGCAAGTCCTGTTTTTCGTTGCTTTTTCTTTTAAAATCGTATCATTTTGATACGATTTTATTGCTTGTTTATATGGTTTCAAAGCTGGTGTACCCATTTTGTACCCATGTATATCTTTTACAAAAAGTTGTGACGCAGCGCAGCTTTTTAAGAATTGCTCTCTTGATATCACAATTAGCTACACAGCGTGTAGCCAATTCACATTTGTCTTTGCATATGTTTTCCCAATACTGCACAGCATTCTGAAAAAGCAAGCTGCTGATATTGAGCATCTATACCTTCCGCGCTTTTAAGAAAATCATCTAACTTATTTGCGCAGTCAACCACTTTCCATATCTGTTGATTATGGTATTGCTGTTGCATCTGCTGTAGTTGTGCCTGTATTTGTTGCTGATTAAAAATGTTGTATATTTGATTTTGATTAAACATTGTAACACCTTCTCCTTCATACATAATTTCTATCTTTTTAACATACAATTATATCATGACCACATCATAACCATTTTGGTCATGATATGGTCATGAGTTTGGTTATGAATAATATTTTTGATTTTTACTTTTGGGTTTATCCGGCAATGTCATCTTTAGTCTGCCATCTTTTACCAACTTATTCAAATAATTTCTTCTGAAACTCGTTCGGCTGTCAAATCCAAATTGTTCCATAATTTCTGGTAGAGATCTTGCTTCTTTACAAAAATCCAAAATCATCATGACCATCTTGGTCATGATCTTTTTCACTTTGACCAAGATGCAAATCTTTATCATCATTCAACAATTCCAAATATTTATCACACGCCTTACACAGCACCATAATTCCAGATGCGCTGATATTGTATTCCG
>CALDLG010000160.1 GCA_937910785.1 uncultured Lachnospiraceae bacterium
TGGAGAGCGGAAAAATGGAACTGGCGGAGGAAAATTACAATATTACTTCCACCATCACCGATATCATCAATATGGCCCTGACCCTGGAAAATGGCAGGAGAATTGAAATGATCGTGGATTGTGACGCGAACCTACCCAGCAGTCTTCTGGGAGATGAACAGAAGCTGCGGCGTATCATCCTGAATTTGCTGGAGAATGCGATTAAATTTACGAAGGAAGGCGGCGTTATCTTCCGGATTGGCGGCAGGAAAGAGGAATATGGCATCAATCTGTCGGTCAGTATCCGGGATTCCGGAATCGGTATGGAGCAGGCTGAAATTGAGAAGGTCTTTGCAGGCGCAGGTCAGCTGGATGCCAGACGCAACAGGGAAGAAGGCGGAATCGGTCTGGGGCTGTCCATCGCGCAGGCGCTGGTACGGCGGATGGGAGGATTCATTGCGGTGGAAAGTCATCCCGGAACCGGAACGGAATTTTTGTTTACGATACCGCAGAAGGTGCTGGATGAGACGCCGATCGTATCGATTCGGAACAGGGGGCATCTGTTTGCGGCCTGCTATATCAATATGGATAAATATCATTTTTCCGTCGTGCGGGAGGGATATGAAAAATGTATCCGCCACATGGCGGAACAGTTCGGGATTATGTTTCGGATATGCCGGAACCTGCCGGAACTGAAACGGAGAATCGGGCATGAGAATTATTCCCATATTTTTATCGGCTGGGAGGAATACTGCGAGGACAGGGCGTTTTTTGAAAAGCTCTCGGAGGAGCTTACGGTCGTTCTGATTCTCGATTACGGGCAGGAAAACCAGGTGGGAAGCGGAATGCTCAGGATCTATAAACCCTTTACGGTGTTGTCCATTGCGGCGGTGTTTAACGGACGAAAGGCACTGCGGAAGGGAGAACTGCAGGCTGACACAAAACGTCGTTTTATCGCGCCGGAAGCGAAAGTGCTCGTAGTGGATGACAATGCCATGAATCTGAAAGTTATGGCAAGACTCCTTTTGCCTTACCGGATCAGGGTAACGATGGCGGGCAGCGGACAGGAAGCGCTTGCCAGGCTGGATACGATGGAATATGACTGTGTTTTTCTGGATCATATGATGCCGGAGATGGACGGGGTGGAAACGCTGCATCGAATCAGGAAGAAGCCGGGGGCTTATTTCCAGTCGCTTTCCGTCATCGCCTTTACGGCCAATGCGATCGGCGGGGCCAGGGAAATGTTTATGGAAGAAGGGTTTAACGATTTTATTGCCAAACCGATCGAGCTGAGTGTTCTGGAGCGTATGCTCCGCCGCTATATTCCGGTACAGAAGCAGATCGCCGTCGAGGAAGATACGGGCAGTGGTTATGAGGAAGAAAGACCGCAGACGGTTCCTGAGACCGCCGGAGGGGCGGATGCTTCCATGGCGGGAGATGTCCCGGAAAAAACGGATGAGGAGGCGCTGCATGATTTGAGCGGCGCAGGCATCAATATCGAACAGGGAATCGCTTATTGCGGTGACAGGGACGGATTTCAGGAGATCATCGGCATTTATTATGAAGAAGGACGGAAACGCTGCCTGCAGCTGGCGGAAAGCTTTCGGGAACGGGACTGGAAAAATTATGTCATTACGGTACATGCGCTGAAAAGCAATTCCAGGGGAATCGGGGCCAATGAACTTGCGGAGCTTGCCCTGCAGCTGGAAATGGCCGGAAAGGAAGACCGGGCGGAATATATTCTGGAGCATCATGGGGAAATGATGGAAAAATATGAACTGCTGTTAAAGCTGCTTGGAGAGAATGCATTCGTCAATCCCGAAAAGCCGCAGGCGGAGGTGAAGGAAATCCCGAAGCAGGTTCTTACGGAGCGGCTTATGACGCTTTGGGAGATGCTGGACAGCTATGAAAGCGAGGGACTGGAGGAATTGCTGATGCAGCTTGAAAGCAGCAGCTGTAACGGGGTTCTGCTGTCAGAGCCGATGGGAAGGATTCGGGAAAAGGTGGATGACTTTGATTTCCCCGGCGCGCTGGAGGCGCTGGAGGATTGGGAGAAAAATGCCGGAAGCGGTATCGTGTCATGATCGGAAGGGGCGGATATCATCATGAAGAAAATACATAAATTTTTTCAGAAATTGTTAGACGGCCGGCTGGAGCTGCAGGAGCGGATTGTCAGGATGGTTCTCCTGATGGCCTTTGCGGCTTCCGTCATCAATATGGGACGTGTTCTTTTCGGGTCCGCGCCGGATATCCTGCTTGCCGCGTTTGGAATCATGTGCTGTGTTACGGGACTGGCGCTCTGGCTTGCCGTGGAACGGAAGATGATCAGGCAGGCGTCCTGGATGCTGATTATCGTATCCAATCTGATTCTGTTTCCGACCGTTTTTATCATGAGCAGCGGTACGGAGGGCGGTACGCCCGTATGGCTGGTGTTAGAGCTTGTATATATCTTTCTGATATTTAAGGGAAAAGATTTCTTCATTGCCTTTGTTCTTTCCATGGCCTCCTTTCTCGCAGCCTATGTCATTGCCTATCATTTTCCGGAACTGATGCCTGTGCCGGCAAGCCGGCTGTACAGCTATACCGATTCCTATATGACGATCATCTGCGTAAGCTGCTTTATCGGACTGCTTTTGAAGGTGCAGACGATGACTTATGACAGAGAACGGCGGCGTGCCGAAGAGCAGAAGGAAGAGATCGAGCAGATCGCCCGTTCCAAGGATGCATTTTTTGCCAATATGAGCCATGAGATCCGTACGCCGATCAATACGATCATCGGCCTGAACGAGATGATTCTGCGGGAAGATATTTCCGATGAGATAGCCGAAAATGCGGTCAATATCCAGAACGCCAGCAAAATGCTTCTGACGATCATCAATGATATATTGGATTTGTCCAGGCTGGAATCGGGCAAGATGGAAATCGTGCCCGCCCGGTATGCGGTCAGTTCCATGTTCAGCGATCTGGTCAATCTGATCTGGATTCGGGCCCATCAGAAGGAACTGGAGTTCAAGGTCGATATCGATTCCGAAATTCCGTCCATGCTGTTTGGCGATGAAGTCCGGATCAAGCAGGTCATCACCAACATGCTGACCAATGCGGTCAAATATACGGAAAAGGGTTCCGTCACGCTTACGGCGAAAGGAGAGAGGGTTGCCGCGGACGAAATCCTGCTGCGGATTTCCGTGGCCGATACGGGAATGGGAATCCGGAAGGAAAATCTGGACAGCCTTTTCGGGTCCTTCAAGCGGATGGATGAAAGAGACAATCGCAATATCGAAGGTACGGGGCTGGGACTGAATATTTCCAGACAGCTGATCGAGATGATGGGCGGAAAGATTTCCGTAGACAGCGTCTATCATAAGGGCTCTGTCTTTACCATCGAGGTGAAGCAGAAGATCGTCAACGTAAGGCCCATCGGCGCCATTAATTTTGCGGTGCAGAAACAGATGAACCGGCGTGTGCGGTACAGACAGAGCTTTATCGCGCCGGATGCAAGAGTGCTTGTGGTGGACGATAACGATATGAACCGTATGGTGGCGCAGAAGCTGCTGCGCGGGACGAAGGTTCAGGTGGATACGGCGGAGAGCGGCAGGGAATGTCTGAAAAAGACGTCGGAGAATTTCTATCATGTGATTCTGATGGATCATATGATGCCGGAGATGGACGGAGAGGAAACGCTGCGTGCCGTACGGGCCCAGAACAGAGGTTTCTGCCAGAAAACCCCTGTCGTTGCGCTGACGGCCAATGTTATGACGAACGCGGAGCAGGTTTACCAGAATATGGGCTTTGACGGTTATCTTGCCAAGCCTGTCAACTCGTCTCTGTTAGAGGCCAGCCTGTTGAAATATCTGCCGCAGGAGCTGATTGAGTATACCGGGGAAGAGGAGAATGCCGGAGAGGAGACGGAAGGCGCGGTCAGCCAGATCACCGGTATCCGCAAGCGCAGGGTTGCCATTACCGCGGACTGCATCTGTGACCTGCCGAAGGAGCTGCTCGAAAAATATCAGATTCGCCTGATGTACTGCTATGTGCATACGAAAGAAGGCAGGTTCTGCGATCTGTCAGAAGTCTCTTCGGATGCGCTGCTTTCTTATCTGCAGGAAGAGGGCAGTAACGTCCGCACCTCTACGGCGGAGCCGTCGGCCTATGAGTATTTCTTCGCGAATGAGCTTCAAAAGGCAGAACAGGTGATTCATATTACGGCGGCAGTGGCGCTCAGCGGGGCTTATCCGAATGCGATGCAGGCGAGCAAAAGCTTTGATAATGTGACGGTGGTGGATTCCAATCATATCAGCAGCGGATACGGACTGATGGTATTATATGCGGCAAGACTGGCGGAGTCGGGAAAGAGTGTGGCGGAGATCTGCAATGCGCTGGAACAGTTTCAGGCCAATATCTGCTCCAATTTCCTTGTGCCGGATACGGAAACCCTGTATCGAAACGGCAGGGTAGGGGGCTTTGTGCATAAGCTCTGTAAGGGGCTGAATCTGCATCCCGTGCTTCATATGAGCCAGAACCGGCTGTGTCTGTGGAGGCTTGAGGCGGGCAGTTTACAGCGGGCAGGGAGCCGTTACATCAGACAGATTCTGCATCACCCGCAGCAGGTCGATACCCGGATTGCGTTTCTGACATATGCGGGATGTACGGTGCAGCAGCTGAATGAAATCCTGTCGGAAGTGGATAAATATGTAAAGTTTGAAAAGATCATTCCGCAGAAGGCTTCCGCCACGGTGTCCGGCAACTGCGGCGCAGGCGTTTTCGGTCTGATGTTTATCCGGAAAAAGGAGAAGGAATAAATTTGTATCCGGCAGGGTTTTATGTTAAAATAATATTGTGATCCGACGAAAGAGAAAATGGGGGATTCTTATGCAGGGGAGGATATTGGTGGTAGATGACGTGGAGGTAAACCGCGAATTACTGCACAATATGCTGAAAGATGATTATGTGGTTGAAATGGCCGGGAACGGGGAAGAGGCAATGCAGAAACTGCTGCGGCACAAAGAGGACATCGCGGCGATTCTTCTGGATCTGCAGATGCCCGGCAAGGACGGTTTTGCGGTGATTCGCGAGATTAAAGAGAAGGGGTGGCTGGACAGGATTCCGGTGCTGATCATCAGCAGTGAGCGTGCTGTGGATGTGGAGAACCGATGCCTGAGCATGGGCGTTTCGGATTTTATCCATAAGCCCTTTGAGGCATCCACAGTCAAGAACAGGGTAAAGAATACCGTAGAGCTGTTTGCCTGGAAGAACCGGCTGGAACAGGAAGTGGAGCGGCAGACAGAGACTTTGAAACAGCAGTCCCAGATCATAAAGCGGCAGGCCGAGCAGCTGAAGGGGGCGGAAGCGTTTCATACACTGATGATGCAGTACCGGTGTGCCATTATGGAAGTCGAGACGAAGCTGAAGGTGTTGAATGAGGCTTTTTCCCGCGAATACAAAAGAAATCCGTTTGAGTCCATCAAGAGCAGGTTGAAAACATATGACAGCATTTATGAGAAGCTCAGACGGAAAGGATACCCGGTTACATTAGAAAATATTGAGGAACATCTGGCGGATGTGGCCGGGGTGCGCGTGATCTGTTCTTTTCCGGATGATATTTACCGTCTTGCCCGGCTGTTAATCAATCAGGACGATATCATTTTGTTAAAACAGAAGGATTATATTAAAAATCCAAAAGAGAACGGTTATCGGAGCCTTCACCTGATTATCAGCATTCCGATCTTTTTATCCAACGAGAAAAAATTCAGGAAGGTTGAGGTACAGTTTCGTACGATTGCGATGGACTTCTGGGCGAGTCTGGAACATAAGTTAAAATATAAAAAATATGTGGAAAATGCGGAAGAGATCGTGGAGCAGTTAAGGATCTGCGCGGATTCCATAGAGATACTGGATTATCAGATGCAGGATATCCGTGATAAAATCGACCGACATTCGGACTGAAAAGAAAGGCTTGATTGAGAGAATGATATTTTTTGGAGGGAGAAAAAAAGTGGATACGAAAAAAATCGGACCGCAGCGGGGTGTGAAGCTACAGCCGCTCGACATCATTGACGGATTTAAGGTCCGTCCAGGATTTTACAACAGGGATGGAGCGGCCGCGGCGTCTAACGGCGTCAGTTTTACCATTCACTCGTCCGGAGCGACGAGCTGCACGCTGCTCTTATTTAAGCCGCGGGAGAAGGAGCCGTTTGCGAGGCTGAAATATCCGGAGGCTTATCATATCGGAAATACCTATTCCATGCTGGTATTTGATATTAAGATCGAAGAATTCGAGTATGCGTTTCAGCTGGACGGTCCCTACGATAAAGAGAAGGGACTGCTCTTTAATAAAGATAACGTGCTGTTAGATCCCTATGCGCGGGCGGTAACAGGACAGAAGGAATGGGGAGACCGTCCGGAAAGCGATGCCGGTTTTGTGTATCATGCGAGAGTGGTAGAGAACAACTTTGACTGGGGAAATGTCAGACAGCTGGAGCTTCCGATGGAGGATCTGGTCATTTATGAACTGCATGTGCGGGGATATACGAAGGATGCTTCCTCCGGGGTATCGGCCAGGGGAACCTATGAGGGACTGCGGCAGAAAATTCCCTATCTGAAGGATCTTGGCATCAATGCTGTGGAGCTGATGCCGATCTTTGAATTCGACGAAATGGAGAGCGCAAGAATTGTGGACGGCGAACAGCTGTATAATTACTGGGGCTATAATACGGTCTGCTTTTTTGCGCCGAATACGAGCTACAGTTCCGTCGTGGAGCACAATCATGAAGGCGAGGAATTAAAGCGGCTGATTTATGAACTGAAGGAAAACGGAATCGAGGTTATTCTGGATGTGGTATTTAACCATACTGCGGAAGGAAACGAGGACGGTCCGAGCTTTTCCTTTAAAGGGATCGATAATAATATTTACTATATTCTGACGCCGGGAGGCGGATACTATAACTTCAGCGGGTGCGGAAATGTCTTAAACTGCAATCATCCGACGACGAGACGGTTTATCATCGATTGTCTGCGTTTCTGGGTGACAGAGTACCGGGTGGATGGTTTTCGGTTTGATCTGGCTTCTATTCTGTCCAGAGACTGGAACGGCGCGCCGATGGCGGAGCCGCCCATTCTGCATGAGATCGCCTGCGACGCGATTCTTGGAAAGGTGAAGCTGATTGCGGAGGCATGGGATGCGGCCGGGCTTTATCAGGTAGGAAATTTTCCGGCTTTCAGCCGCTGGTCCGAGTGGAACGGAAGATATCGTGACGATATGCGACGTTTTCTGAAGGGCGATGCGGGGCTGGCAGGAACCGCGATCACCAGAATTACGGGCTCCAGCGATCTGTATGATCCGTCCACAAGGGGGGAGGACGCTTCGGTGAATTTCATCACCTGTCATGACGGGTTTACGCTGTATGATCTGTATTCCTATAATGTCAAGCATAATGAGAAAAACGGATGGAACAATACGGACGGAGATAATAACGGCAACAGCTGGAACTGCGGTGTGGAAGGACAGACGGATGATCCGCAGATCGAGACGCTGCGCCGCCGTATGGTGAAGAACGCCTTCGCCACGCTGATGTGCAGCCGGGGACCGGCCATGTTTTACGCCGGGGACGAGTTCTGCAACACACAGTTCGGAAACAATAACGCCTATTGTCAGGATAATATCATTTCCTGGCTGGACTGGAACAGACTGGAAGAATACCGCGAGATCCATGACTTTTTCCGGTATATGATCGCGTTCCGGAAAGAGCACGCAATCCTGCGGAAGCCGACCAGGCAGGCATCCTGCGGCCTGCCGGCGATCAGTATTCACAACGGCTACCCGTTTAACAACCGGACGGACTATACCAGCAGACTGATCGGCGTCATGTATGCGGGAAGAGATGAGAAGGACACGAAGGACGATATTATTTTCTATGGAATGAACGCCTACTGGGAGCCTCTCAACATGCAGCTTCCGGAGCTTCCATGCGGCAGGAAATGGAAGGTGTGTGTCAATACGTTCCTTCCTTATACGGACGGACTTGAGCCGGAGAAACAGATGGATTATACGCATAACAATAACCTTCGGATTGAACCCCGCACCGTGGTGATTCTGACCGCGGAATGAGGAAGATTTTTCCGATGTTAAAAAATTGCTAAAAAGGATAAGAATATACGATTTTCTTTGTGGAATATATCCTATATAATGAGAATATATCAACATACCACAAGGGAGGTAGAAAAAGAATGAAGAAAAAGTTATTGGCAACTTTGTTATGCACGGTCATGATGATTACGGCAGCAGGCTGTGGATTACAGAAACCGGAAGCTCCTGCGGAAAACAATGCTTCCACATCGGATACGACAGCGGATACATCCACCACAACGGATACGGCTGCAACAGAGGATACGCAGACAGATACATCTGCGGATACGGCGCAGACGGCTCCTGCGGAAGACGCAATTACACTGGTGTATGCAGAGGTTAACCCGCTTGATACCATTGTCGGACAGACTGCTACCAAGTTTAAGGAGACAGTGGAAGAGATGTCCGGCGGTTCCATCATTATCGATGTTCAGGCAAGCGGCGTGCTCGGTTCCGAGAATGACGTTCTGGATACGATGTTAGGCGGAGGGGGTACGATTCAGATGTCCCGTATTTCCGCATTCGCGCTGACAAGCTATGGCGGTGAGAAGTCCATGCTTCTGTCCCTGCCTTTCACCTTTGTAAGCAGAGACCATTTCTGGAACTTCGCAACATCCGATCTGGCAGAAGAATTCCTGCTTGAGCCTCATGAGAACGGCAGCGGCGTAAGAGGATTGTTCTATGGCGAAGAAGGCTTCCGTCATTTCTTTACGGTAAATGAGATCAGCGGTATTGAAGATCTGGCAGGTATGAAGCTGCGTGTGTCCAATGACCCTGTTATGAACGGTCTTGTAGAAGGTCTTGGCGCAAACCCGACCGTTGTTTCCTTCGGTGAGTTGTATTCCGCATTACAGACCGGCGTTGTTGACGGCGCGGAACAGCCGATTGCAAATTACAAATCCAACGCTTTCCCGGAAGTTGCTCCGAACCTGATTCTGGATGGACATACACTGGGTGCGATTCAGGTAATCATTACCGATGAAGCATGGGATTCTCTGACGGAAGAGCAGCAGAACATTCTGGTTGAAGCCGGAAAGGTAGCTTCCCAGTTCAACCGCGAGATCTCCGAGAGCGCTGAGAACGAAGTATTGGAGCAGTTAAAGGCTGACGGCGTAAACGTTATCGAAGTACCGGATATCAAGCCCTGGCAGGATGCCTGCAAGCCTGTTATCGATGAGAATATCAAGGGACAGGAAGAACTGTATCAGAAGATCGTAGACATGCAGTAAATGGTATTCTCCATGCGGAAATGAATGTTATGAAACGCGGCATTCTTTCACAGAGAGTTTGGGTATTCAAAACATTATAATGAAAAAGAATGGGACTGCTGCATTTGTGGCGTATTGCCGGTGCGGCAGTCCTGTTGGATTATGAGGAGGTTACAATGCCTGGAATTTTTGAGAAAATAGACAAAATCAAGCCGGTCTATGACGTAGCGGACAGGGTGGTTCTCTTTATCTGTAAGCTGCTGCTGATTCTGGATATTCTGATTACGACGATGAGCGTTCTCGGACGGTATGTTCCTTTCATTCCGGACCCTGCCTGGAGCGAGGAAGTGGTTCTAACCTGTATGTCCTATATGGCGGTATTATCGGCGGCGCTGGCGATCCGCAAGGGGTCTCATATCAGGATGACCGCTTTTGACAAGTATCTGCCCAGGTGGCTGATAAAATTTCTGGATATTATAGCGGATATATGTGTGTTCGTGCTGGCTTTCGTCATGGTGGTCGTGGGATGGAAGTATGCACAGCAGATCGGATCAAGGGGAACTTATGTAAGTATGCCCTTTTTATCTCGTTTCTGGATGTATTTTCCGGTGCCTCTGGCCGGAGCTGCCATGATTGTATTCGAAATTGAGGCGCTTTATAACCATGTTAAGGGATTTTTTGTAAAGGAGGGAGAAAAAGTATGAGTCAGGAAGGAATGGCAATTCTCATTTTACTGGTTAGTTTTATTGTAATGATTTTTCTCCGTTTCCCTATTGCATATGCGGTGGCTTTATCCTCCATGTTCTGTCTCTTATCGCAGGGACTGCCGCTTACAACGATCTGTCAGCAGATGGTGAAGGGCATCAGCTCTTTCAGTCTGATGGCGGTTCCGTTCTTTATTACGATGGGCTGCCTGATGGGCTCCGGCGGTATATCGGAGAAGCTGATCGCGCTGGCCAACGCCTGTGTGGGCTGGATGAGCGGCGGTATGGCGATGGTAAATATCGTGGCATCGTATTTCTTCGGCGGTATTTCCGGTTCGGCGGCTGCGGATACGGCATCGCTCGGAAGCATTCTGATCCCGATGATGGTAGATCAGGGATATGATGACGATTTCTCGACGGCGGTTACGATTACTTCCTCCTGCGAGGGACTTCTTGTTCCGCCCAGCCATAACATGGTTATTTACGCGATGTCCGCGGGCGGTGTATCCGTAGGAAGCCTTTTTCTGGCAGGATACGTGCCTGGCGCATTGCTGGCGATTTCTTTGATGGTTGGTTCCTATATTATATCCAAGAAAAGAAAATATCCCAAGGGCGATAAGTTCAGCTTAAAGAATCTGGGAAAGCAGTTTTTAATTTCCTTCTGGGCGCTTGCGGCGGTTATTATCGTCGTAGTCGGCGTCGTGGGCGGCTGGTTTACGGCGACGGAATCCGCGGCGGTTGCGGTTATCTACAGCCTGATCGTCAGCGTGTTTATCTATAAGGGACTGAACTGGAAGGGCGTCTGGGAGGTTCTCGGACAGTGTGTGGATACCCTGTCCATCGTGCTGATTCTGATTTCGACTTCCAGTATTTTCGGTTATTGTCTGACTACGCTGCATGTGCCGGATCTGGCGGCAAAAGCGATCATCGGCCTGACGGACAATCCGATCATTCTGGCCCTGCTGCTGAACCTCATTCTGCTCGTGCTCGGATGTATTATGGATATGGCGCCGATCATTCTGATCGCGACACCGATCCTGCTCCCGATCGCGACATCGATCGGCATCGACCCGATTCAGTTCGGCATTATGATGATCTTAAACTGTGGTATCGGTCTTCTGACACCGCCGGTAGGCGCGGTATTGTTTATCGGCTCCGCGGTCAGCAAGGTGAAGATGGAGCGCGTTGTAAAGGCGACGCTGCCGTTCTATGCATGTATGGTTATCGTATTGATGCTGCTGACCTTTATACCGGAAATCAGCCTGTTTTTGCCGAATTTATTTAAATAACCGATAGCGGAAAGGATTGGACGCGGATGAAATATCAGTTCAGGAATGAAGTAACGGCGATGGATTTCTGGAGGCTTGTCATGCGGCGTACATATCGGTCAACAGCCGGGGTCTGTAATCTTGTATTTACGGCGGCCATGTTCGTGCTGGTGTTTCGTTTCTGGAATACGGCATCGGATTTCTATAAAGGACTGATGTTATTCGGATGCCTGCTCTTTCCGGTGATCCAGCCGCTTGTGATCTATGGGAAATCCCGGACGCAGGCGGCGGCTCTGCCGAAGGGAATGGAGCTTTTATTTGATGAAGCGGGGCTCCATGTGAAAACACAGGATGCCGCTTCCGATATACCCTGGAGCCGTATACGGAATGTTGTACGGGAAGCGCACATGATCGTCGTATTTTCCGACAGGGTGCATGGGTATCTGTTGACGGACAGAATGCTCGGTGAGCGGAAACAGGAGTTTTATGAATACGTCCTGTCAAAGGCAGATTTACAGAAATGAGAACAGGCGCAGCGTCGTAGGGAAAGCTTTACGGCACTGCGCCTGAACTGAATCCGTCCTGTTTTGCCGGGACGAAGGGAAAGGTATGGTTATTGGCGGCAGATGCGGATAAAGAACAGAATCAGGCAGTTATGGCAGTCACTGGCGATAAAGAATAAGCTGCTCGTATTTACGGGTCTGGTATTTTTGATGATTTTTCTTTCCGTGGTCTTTAATATCTGGGTGGCGAAATTCTCGCTGTTCGATTTCCGGGATATTCTGGAGGAAAATGCCAGAAGCGAAGAGGCGGTCAATGCGCTGGCGGAAGAGAGCAAAGTATTTGAGCAGTATGTGAGAGGATACACGGATATATCGGAAGAGGAACTGAAAAAAGCCATGCAGAGAACCCGGAAGGCGATAGACAGCCTTTCCTTTGATTACCGTCTGCTCGGTGACGAGCGGTATGCGCAGACCTGGTCGATCTGTAACAGCTACGGTGTATATCAGGAAGCGCGGGATGAAATACTGGAGCTGCGAAGAAATGGCATGGAAGACATCGGCCTGCTGTATGAAGTATATGAGATGCAGGAATATTTACAGCAGTATGCGAAAAATCTGCTGATCGAGACGTTGGATGCCGGAAATATTCTTTATCAGAAAAGAATTCCCAATATTCTGCGGGTCCCGTTTATCTTTATTCTGGCAGGAATTCTTTTGTTTGGCATGATGTTAAAGCTGGTGGAGATTCTGAACCGGGATATCGTTCTGCCGGTTTTACAGCTTGTGAAGGCATCCAAGCGGATTGCCGCCAACGATTTTCATGTGGAAGACGTGGAAGTGGAGAATAAGGACGAGATCGGGGAGCTGACCGGTGCGTTCAACAAGATGAAAGACGCCACACAGAAATATATTCTGATTCTGGAAGAAAAAAGAACGACGTTAGCCCTGCTCCATAAAGAGGAGCTGGAACGGCTGGAAATGGAGAAACAGCTGGAAGCGATGCAGTTAGACCTTCTGAAAAGTCAGATCAATCCGCATTTTCTCTTTAATACGCTGAATGTAATCGGCGGCATGGCGAATCTGGAGTCTGCGGAGACAACGGAAAAAATGATTATGTCATTGAGTTCTCTGTTTCGATATAATTTGAAAACTTCGGAAAGAGAAGTTATACTGGACTGGGAGCTGACCGTCGTGCAGGATTATATTTATCTGCAGCAGATGCGCTTCGGCAGCCGGATTCGTTTCTCCGTCGACTGTCCGGTTGACAGAATGCGGGCCGTCGTTCCGGCCTTTACCTTCCAGCCGCTCGTGGAAAACGCGGTGATTCATGGTCTGTCTTCGAAAGAGGAAGGCGGGCGGGTATTAATCCGGATCCGGAAAAATGCGGACCGGCTTTATATCACGGTTACGGATACGGGCGTCGGCATGACGGAAGAGGAGCTTTCGGAACTGAAGGAGGGCCTGCGGAACAAAAGCGACAAACGGCGGGGAATCGGAATCGGTAATATCTACCGGAGAATCTATGCGATGTACGAGAACGGACAGATGGATATTTACAGCAGAAAAAATGTGGGGACAATTGTGCGAATCATCATTCCCTGGCTGGAGATTTAACGGAAACGGACAGACAGAGAAGCGGTTAGGAGGACACAAGCATTATGTATCGTATATTGATTGCTGATGACGAACCGATTGAGAGAAAAGTGATATCGAAGAAAATACAGGAGTTTTTTCCGGAACAGACGGAAGTGTTTCAGGCCGAGAACGGAAGAGAGGCGATCGAAATATTTGAACGTGAGGAATGCGATATCGTACTCATCGATATCGAGATGCCGGGCATGAACGGTCTGGATGCGGCGGAGCGCATCCGCGGAATGGACCGGGAATGCAGCATCATCTTTCTGACGGCCTTCGATGAGTTTAACTATGCCAAAAAGGCAATTTCCGTAAAAGCATTGGAATACCTGCTAAAGCCTGGCAGCGACGAGGAGCTGACGGTGGTGCTCGAAGAGGCTTTCCGGATCTGCGACGAGGGAACGCGCAGAAGGATTTCGGAACAGACGGCAGAAGAGGGAAAAAGAGAGATTCTTGACGGCGTGCATTCCGAGGAGGTCCGGATGAATGTGGTGGCGGAGGAAATCCGCCGTTATATCGCGGAACATTACAACGAGGATCTGTCTCTGCAGGATGTGGCTGGGGAGATGCGTTATTCGGACGCCTATTTCTGTAAAATATTCAAAAAGTATTTTAACCGGAGCTTTATCGTTTATCTGAATGAGCTGCGGATTGAGAAGGCGAAGCGGATGCTGGAGGACGCGATGCGCAATATCAAGGATATCAGTTCGGAAGTCGGCTACCGGGATGCCAATTATTTTGCGAAGGTATTCAAGCGGATCACGGGGGTGACGCCAAGCGATTACCGTATCAGGGCGCTGCAGAAGAAACAGCGGCAGCTGGCAGAAGAAAAGTGAGAAAAAGGCGGAGGCGGCCATTTGGGTGAAAATGAATAACGGGTGTAGCGATGGAACGGAAGGAACATGAGAGGAAGAAAAATAAAACAGGGATAATAGCGGTAAGCTTCATCCTTCTGATGGCAGCCGCCTTTCTTCTGCGGCCGTCCAAAGCGGAGGAAGAGATCGTTCCGGAGTATGTCTTTTCCTATGCGGAGAATCAGGCGCAGGATTATCCCACGACGCTTGGAGCCATGAAGTTTGCGGAAATGGTGGAGGAGCGCACGCAGGGACGCATCCGGATTCTCGTTTATGCGGAAGGAAGTAAAGGCGCGGAAGCCGAGGTCATCCGGCAGATGAAGTTCGGAGGCGTCGATTTCGCCAGAGTATCCCTTTCCCAGCTTGCGGAATATATTCCGGAAATGAACGTGCTTCAGATGCCTTATCTTTATACGGATTCGGAACATATGTGGAGGGTTCTGGATGGGGAAATCGGGGTCAGCTTTCTGTCACTCGCGGACGAATATGATCTTGTGGGGCTGTCCTGGTATGATGCGGGAGCAAGGAATTTTTATACCGCGAACAGGCCGGTCACCTGTCTGGAGGATATTGAAGGTATGCGTATCCGGGTACAGGAATCGGAAATGATGGCGGATATGGTGGAGGCGCTTGGCGCAAATGCCGTAAAGATTGCCTATGCGGATGTCTATTCCGGCATCGAGAGAGGGCTTGTGGACGGAGCGGAGAATAACTGGCCTTCCTATGAATCAATGAAACATGACGAGGTTGCCAGATACTATACGGTTGACGAGCACACCCGCGTCCCGGAGATGCAGATCTGCTCCGGGAAAACGTGGGAAAAGCTTTCCGGGGAAGACCGGGATATTATCCTGGAATGCGCCAGAGAATCGGCCCTGTATGAAAGAGCGCTCTGGAAGGAGCGGGAAGACGCTTCCAAACAGACCGCCATATTGCATGGAGTGACAGTGATCGAGCTTTCCGCGGAGGAGAAGAAACGCTTTCAGACGGCGGTTCAGAGCGTTTATGAGAAATACTGCGGCGATCAGATGGAGATCATTGCCCGGATTATTGATGAGGGCCAGGATGCGCCGAAATAAAGTGAATGCAGGGCAGGCGTGAAGGGTTACGGCCGGACAAAAAGGAAAAAGTGAGGAAAAGTAAGTGGATATCTTTGGAAATCGTGAAAAAAATAAGCAGTTTTATTTGAATTATGCGGTATTTGTCATCAATGGAATGCTGGCGCTGTCGATTGGCTCGCTGCTTCCCTTTATCCGGGATGCGAACGGGCTGGACTATGCCTTTTGCGGCATGATCGTGAGCCTTCATTCCGTCGGGAATCTGTTTTCCAGTTTCGCGGCGGGGGCGCTGCCGGTGTTTCTTGGAAGAAAGAGAAGCATTCTTTTGTTTAATTCTTTTTTTGCGGCTGCCTATCTGATGATTTTGTTCGGAAAAAGTCCGGTGATGTTTGCGCTTGCTTTTTTTATGACCGGGCTTGCCAGAGGGGCTACCAGCAATTTCTGTAATGCCTCAATCAACAGCCTCGCCCCCGGCAAGGCGTGGATTATTAACGGACTGCATGCCATGTTTTCGGTGGGGGCATTTCTTTTTCCCATTCTGCTGACGCTGTTGACGATGAACGACAGCGGCAGATGGATTTACGCATGTTATTTTATGCTGGCGATGGGAATATTAAGCTTTGGCCTGTATGTGATGATGCCGACGGAGGAACAGCCCCGTCAGAGGGCGGATAAAAAGGAGAAAAATTTCGGCTTTTTCAGGGAACCGCTTTTTTACATGAGCATCGCGGTGTTGTTTTTCTATCTCTGCGCGGAACAGGGCGTTATCGGCTGGATGATCACCTATTTTAAAGATACCGGACTGTTGAATCCGACGCTTTCTCAGATTACGGCAAGTGTCCTGTGGATTATGATTCTGCTTGGGCGGCTGACGGCCGCGTGGCTCTCCACGAAAGTGAAGAAGGAGAAGATTCTGCCCGTGATGGGAGTGGGATTGCTCGTCTTTTTTTTCATTCTGATTGTGAGTAGAAGCACCGGGCTGATTCTTTTCGGCATTATGGGCTTTGGCTACAGCATGGCGGGTATTTATCCGACGACGGTGTCCTTTACGGGAATTTTGATCCAGCGGTATAAAATGGCGTGGAGCTTTATCCTGACGTCAGCCAGTCTTGGGTCTATTCTGATGCCGACGATTATCGGCAAAATTGCGGAGAACGCGGGAATTTTTTATGGAATGAGTTCGATTGCGGTAGTGCTCGTTATCGATATGCTCGCCATTATCACGTTGACAGGATATACGGCGAAGCATTCGGAATAAAAGGTTTATGCCGCCTGCGGCGGCAGGAACGAAAGGAAAATTGTGGATACGGGAAAGGAGCAGTGTGAAAGAATGAAAACAGTAAAAAACAATGTATGGAACTTTAACGAAGACATCGATTTTGAGGTGTGCGGTGAGGGTGTTCAGAGAAAGATTTTAAGCTACACCGATGAGGTTATGTGTGTGGAGAATCATTTCGAAAAAGGAGCGGTGGGCGTTCTGCATCATCATCCTCATACACAGATCACCTATATCGCATCGGGAAAATTTGAATTTACGATCGGAGAAGAGAAAAAAGTGGTAAGCGCCGGAGACAGTCTTTTAAAAAAGGACGGCGTGGAGCATGGATGTGTCTGTCTGGAAGAAGGAATTCTGGTCGATATTTTTGCGCCGATGCGGGAAGATTTTATAAAATGATATTTGTGGCGAGATTGGGGGAAAGATGGGGATGGAATTGCAGATTACGGGCATGACAGGTTTGAAAGAAGCGGCAGCGAACAGACAGAGCGCAGGCTTTGTGTCCGGGAAGAGGAAGACGGAGAGCAGGGAAGCCCCCAGGACAGCGCGTTCCGAAGGCGTCAGGGAAAAGATGCTTCAGGAAGCGGATGGCGCGACGGTGGCCATTTCGGCGGAGGGGCTCGGTCTTGTCGAAAAGAGGGAAGAGGAGAAAACTTTAAGAGAAGAGCGGGAATGGCAAAGGTATCAGGAAATGCTGGAAAAGTCTAAAGAAGCGGCCGAAGCGCAGAAGGAAGGCTTCGGAGATCTGGCAAAGGCATTCGAAATCGCAAGGCGGATTCTGAACGGCGATATTGTGCCGCCGCAGGATGAGGCGTTTCTGATGGAATTTAACAGCGAGATCTATATGCGTGTGAAAAGCATGGCCGAGAGGAAGGAAGATCCGGAAGAGTATGATTCCCTGCTGGAAGAAGAGAAGGATGAGAAAGGCGGCATGCATTCCATTAAAAAGGGCATCCCCGAATCAGGACACCCTTTTTCTGCCGATGCGCCTGACGGCGTGTATTGAGACGGGTCAGCAGTATTCCCGCATATTGATAAAATTGTAATACGGGAGAGCTTTTTTCGTGTAACCGCTTGTGCGGATGCAGATTTCTTTTTGCTCTTCCTTTTTACATGCTTCGTCAAAAACCTCGGAAAAGAATTTCTTCGAGAGCGCTTCTGACGAATCCCGTTTGGACTGGTGTTTTTGGTCGTCGGAAGATGCCTTCCTCGGACGCGGAATCACCGTAACCGCCTGAACTTTATAAAGCTTGTCATATCCGTATGCTTCGAGTCCCTCCTTGGAATCAACTTTTTTTGTTCTATTCATTATATCGGCGGAAATGTTCGGAAAATAAAGAGGCGGGAAGCGAAATTTACAGATAAAAATATGACTGACAGAACAGGCAGGAATGGAGGCAGATATGAAAGTAATGTTAGTAAACGGAAGTTCCAGAAACAATGGATGTACCGATACGGCCCTGCGTGAAGCGGAAAGAGCGCTGAGGGAGGAAGGAATTGAAACGGAGTATTTTTTTATCGGGAATGAGCCGCTTGCAGATTGTCTGGGATGCGGCAGGTGCCGGGAGACGGGAAAGTGCGTTCTTGAGGATTCCGTCAATATATTCGTGGAAAAGGCGAGGGAATGCGACGGGTTCCTGTTCGGTTCGCCGGTTTATTATGCACATCCAAGCGGCAGACTGTTAAGCTTCATGGACCGGGCTTTTTATTCGGGAAAAAGCGCTTTCGCCTTTAAGCCCGCGGCAGCCGTGCTGAGCGCAAGAAGAGCCGGAACGACGGCGTCTTTCGATGTCATCAACAAATACTTTACGATTTCTTCCATGCCCATCGTTTCTTCTACTTATTGGAATCATGTGTACGGAAACCGTCCGGAAGAGGTTATGCAGGATAAAGAGGGACTGATGACGATGTACAATATCGGCAAAAATATGGCATGGCTGTTAAAATGCATCGAACTTGGAAAGGAAAATGGTATTTCCATACCGCAGAATGAGAAGGTTACGATGAACTTTATCCGCTGAAATGAAAAGTGCGCCGCAGGAAAAGCAGGCGCCGTCATGAAGCGGATGTGAATGCAGTGCCGCGAAGCAGCGTCAATAGATACCTGCGAATGTTCCTGCACAGAAAAGAGGTTGACAGATGACTACCTTTTGATGTATGATGAACTCATACAAGGTAGTCAAATGTCAACCTTTTTGTGCAGAAGGAGTTTTACAACGGGAAATCACAGCGGGAGGACGGTATGGGGGCCGGCCCGGACGAAGAAGGGGGAAGAATCGATGGTAAAATTGTCGGAAGCAGAATGGAAAGTGATGGATCTTCTGTGGGAGGAAGCGCCGCGGACGATTATGCAGATTACGAATCATTTCAGGGAAACGACCGGATGGACGAAACATACGGTTATGACCTTTTTGCGCCGTATGGAGGAAAAGGGGGCCGTTCATTATGAAGAGGGAGAGCGGGCCAGACAGTATTATCCCGATATCGAAAAGGACGAGGCGGCATTTCAGGAGACGGAGGAGTTTCTCGATAAGGTTTTTCATGGCCGTCTGGGACTGATGCTGAATACGATGGTAGAACGGAAGGCGCTTTCCGGGGAAGAGATATCGGAGCTTTATGAAATATTGAAAAAAGCAGAGGAGGAATCGTTATGAGAGACCTGATGATTACTTCTTCGGTTTTGATTACAGCGGTATTGCTGATTCGTTATCTGACAAAGGGCAGGCTGAATCCGATTCTGCAATATGCGCTCTGGCTTCCGGTGGCGCTGCGTCTGGTAATTCCGGTGTCGTTGTGGAACAGCTCGTTCAGCGTCCTGAATCTGTTTCCCGAACAGCGGGCGGAGGACAGCGCGGACCGGTTCGCAGCGTCGAATGCGGGCGGTTTTGGGGATTTGGCGGGCACGACAGGACCGGATGCAGGCAGCTTTGAAGATATGGAGGGTTTCACCGGAGCGGAAACGTCGAATGCCGGAGGTTATGGAAATTCTGAAGGGGTACCGGGCGGCAGGGATATGGGGAGTATCGGGGAAGCGCCGCGTGCGGACAGTTCCGGAGATTCTGCCGGAGCGTTACATGGCGGCGGTAAGGAGGATTTGACGGGAACGAAAGCTGCTGCGGCGATGGCGGCTGGCCCCGGAATCCTTTCCCCGGATTTAAAGCGTATGCTGTCGGGGATCTGGCCTTTCATCTGGTCTGCGGGCGTGCTGTTTACCGGCGGTTATATGGTCTTTTTTCAGCTCAGATGGAAAAGATATCTGCGGGAGAACCGGAAACCGCTTGCGGGATGGAAGAAATACCGCGGCAGACTGTCCGTTTATACGGTCAGGAATCTGCCATCCCCCTGCCTGTCGGGCCGCTGTATCTATCTGACCGGAGAAATGGCGAAGGATGAAAGGCAGCTGAAGCACATTCTGGCTCATGAATATTGCCATTACAGACATCTGGACTTTCTGTGGGTCATTGTCCGGTGTGTTCTGACGGTGGTTTACTGGTTTCATCCGCTTGTATGGGCGGCGGCTTTTGTATCGAAGCAGGATAGTGAGCTTGCCTGTGACGAGGCGGCAATTTGTCTGCTTGGGGAAAGGGAACGGACGGCTTACGGGAAGACGCTGCTTCGGCTGATTGCGGGTGAAAGCTGCGACAGGGGCCGGATCGGAATCGCCTCTACTATGAGCGGAGGCGAGAGGGGAATCCGGGAAAGAATCTGCCGGATTGCCGGAAAACGGAATTATGTTGCGGTAACGGCGGGAATCGTGCTGCTTCTTTCTGCGGCCGTGGCTGTTGTGACCTTTACCGGGGCGAAGAAGGCGCAGGGTACGGCTGATGAGCCGGATATGGGACAAAATATGACAACTGTGTCGGATTTTGCGGACGGACAGAACGGCGGAACAGACACAGCGGAGCAGCCGCAGAAAGCGCAGGAGCCGGAAGCTCTGTGGAAGGAGCAGACGGAAGCAGAAATGGAAGCGCTAAAAAAAGAGGAGGCAGTTCTTGAGGAGCATCTGCAGTCGGAGATCGAAAAGATGGAAAGAGAACGCGGGGTGCTGGAAAAGCTGGCTTCCTATGATGCGGATATCGGTGAGAAGGGCAGCCGGGAAGGTGTTTACGGAATAGAGGACGCCCTGAATCCTTCGGATTTTGTACAGGCACATTATGAAGATTATGACTATTATATTGAAGAAATCAATAATAT
>CALDLG010000161.1 GCA_937910785.1 uncultured Lachnospiraceae bacterium
GTCAGTTCCACCTGCGGGATTTCGACATATCCGGAAATCACACCGCGAAAGGCTTCATATTTAGGCGTAATCTGCCCGTCTTCCGTCAGAAGCGCATCGTAATCATAAGAGGTTACATCCGGCGTCAGCGTATCATAATAGTTCGAACCATTCATAAAACCGAAGTTGGTTCCGCCGATGAACATATAAAAGTTCACATGACCTTCCGAAAGAATTTCGTCCAGATCTTTCACATGCTCTTCCAGATCACCCGTCTGATGACAGGGCATTCCCCAGCTGTCAAACCACCCCACCCAAAATTCCATACACATTAACGGTCTGTCGCCGATCTTCTGTTTCATCACATGAAACTGCATCTTGCCTTTTGAACCGAAATTTCCGGTCTGCAGCACATCCTCGACTTTTCCACAGTCAAAAGCGTCCCCGAACGGACCGTCGGATGTCACAAAGGGTACGCTGCATCCGCAGTCTGTCATCAGTTTCTTCATATAAGAAAGGTATTCTTCATTATCACCGTAATATCCGTACTCATTTTCTATCTGCATGAAAATGACCGGTCCGCCCTCGGTGATCTGCAAAGGCTTAATCACCTCAAAAAGCTTTTCATAATACGCTTTTACATGCGCCAGGTAAGGCTCATACATGCATCGCAGGCGCATACCGTCTTCCGCAAGCAGCCACCATGGAAGCCCGCCAAATTCCCACTCTCCGCATATATAGGGCGACGGGCGCAGAATAACCCAAAGTCCGAGCTCCTGTGCGAACCTTACAAAAGCACAGACATCCAGAATGCCCGAAAAATCAAATTTTCCCTTTTCTCTTTCGTGGAGATTCCATGGAATATAAGTCTCAACCGTATTACAGCCGAGCGCTTTCAGCTTTTCCAGCCTGTCTTTCCAGTATTCAGGAACAATACGGAAATAGTGAATGCCGCCCGAAATGATTTTGATTTTTTCTCCGTTCAGATAAAAGTCGTCTTTAATTTCAAATCTGCCGTTCATGCCTGTTTACTCCTATCTGTCTGCTCTTTGCAGACGCTCAAATCGTCTGACGCAATTTGTGGGTAACCCCTTTTATTTTATAAAAAAGAGGTAAGGACGCCTGTCCCTGCCTCTTTTTTGAGATGGGAAAGCGGCATGCGCTTTCTCATTTTCGGTTTCTGTTAAATCCGCTTATTTATAGAGTTCGTCAAACTGTCTCTGCAATTCGGCCGTAACATCATCAACACCCGCCGCCGTCAGGGCCGCCTGATATTCCGCAACAATGTCTTCCGCCGTACCGGAATATTTTCCGTAAGAAATCTGTTTCATATAGCTGTCATGAATCTCACTGATATTCTGAATCTGTGCCTGAATTGGATCAACATTTGCTACGAACTGGCCGTAAGGATATTCGATTTTAATCTTGTCATATTCATCATACAGCGCGTTGATCTTATCCCAGTCGCGGCTTGCATCAAGAACCTCAAGATCATCATTACGTCCCCACCAGAAGTTGGTCGTTCCGTTGATGTTATCGGTATCCTGATTGTAGCCTTCCGGTGTTGTTCTGAGTCCGTCAGCCGTAATCTCATAGGATACGCCTTCGACACCATAGCAGAACAGCTTATAGCATTCCGGGTCGTTTCTGAGAAGGTCATAAACCATCAGCGCTCTTTCCGGATTCGCGCTTCCTGCGGAAATTGCCATCGCACCATGTGTAATGGAAAGCGCCGTTACATTGCCGGTTTCCTCACCGAAATAGAAGAAACCTGATTCCGCATTCGGGTTATCCTGATAAATCTTGTTAGCCGGTGTAGGGCTTACCAGATCTGTCCAGGTCTGTGTATGATGCTGCTCTGCCGCTACGGTACCGACTCTGTAATCGTCACGGTTGGTTGAGGAACGATTGTTCAGCACGTCTGTCTGCCATACGCCGATTTCATCCCATTCTTTCATCATCTTCGCATATTCTACGAGAGAATCCGTTTCTGTCATGAAAGGACAGTATACTGTATAAAGATCATCTCTTGTGCCGCCCCACATTGCGCCCGCGTTAATACCGTCGATCGGAACGTAATTGGAGTGGGATGCAATCCAGCCGCCCGCCATCTGCGCCTGCTGTGTGCCGTCGGAATCCCAGGGGATGATATCCGGATAAGTTGTTTTTACATAACGGAAATATTCCGTCAGGTCTTCCCAGCTGTGAACGCCGTCTGTCAGGCCCGCTTCTTTCGCCCAGTCAAGACGATAGATAAAGCCATGGTTGGTCCACTGTGCGTAATTGTCTTCAGGTATCAGGTAGATTTCACCGTCATATTTACAAAGCTCCCAGTTTTCCGCGGGTACGCTCTCCCATGTCTTCGGCGCATAAGTCTTTAACATATCCTCGGATAATTCAAGGAAGGCGCCGTTCTTCGCGTTCGGCCACGCATCCAGCCAGTCGGAAGCCGTACCAACAAGGTCAACGGAACCGTCCATACGAGCCAGTGTCAGATTATAATTGGAAAGATAATCCGTCCAGGAAATAAAATTAATATCAAGCTCTGCGTTTACTTTTTCCGTCAGAATCGCATTCAGCTGTGTCATCATTTCATCATATTTTTCTTTTGTTCCGGAAGGTGTATCACCTGTCGTCATGTATGTAATAACTACATGCTCGGATGTGTCTACATTTGCCCAAGGGTCATCGGATGACGCGGTATCTCCGGATGATGCGCTGCTGTCCGCAGATGCCGCACCGTTATCCGCGGATTCCGTACTGTTGTCTGTAGATGCTGCGCTGTTGTCTGCCTGAGAACTGTTGTCAGCCGGTGCATCAGAACCGCCGCCGCAGGCTGTCAGACCGGCAACCATAGACGCTGTTAATAATGCTGCGAGTAATTTCTTTTTCATATCCTACCTCCATTTTTTGTTTTATATTGAACTCAGACTGCATTGAATCCTCTGCATTGAGTTTCAATCACATTAGACATTAGTATTAGGCGAGTAAGGTTCGCTACGCGAACCGTAGAAGTTCTTAACGAAGCACCCATTGGTGCGAGTTTTAGAACTTCTTCTCGCCCTATCCTTTTACCGCCCCCACCGTAATACCGCTGATAAAATATTTCTGTACAAACGGATACAAAAGCACGATAGGCCCGGTTGCCAGAACCGCATTCGCCATTTTAACGCTTTCCTGCGGAATATCCGCGATATTGACAAACTGACCCGCTACGGAGTTTTTCAGGGCATCGATCTTATTGACTACCTCATACAGCGTAAACTGCAGGGGCTTTACCGCTACCTTGGAACCCAAAAACAGGGAAGACTGATACCATTCATTCCAGTATCCCAGCGCAAGGAACAGCCCGATCGTCGCAAGGGCCGGCTTTAGCATCGGGAGAATCAGGGAAACGAAAATTCTCATATCTCCCGCTCCGTCGATCTTACCGGACTCCGTAATTTCATGCGGAATCGCCTTTACGAAGTTTTTCATCAGAATAATCAGCCATGGCGACATCAAAAGCGGTAAAAGCACTGCAAGATAATTATCCTGTAAATGATAGGTCTGCGTCATCAGCAGATAGTACGGTGCAAGCCCCGCCGAGAACAGACTGGTAAAATATATGTAGAAGGAAATCGCATTTCTGAAATGGAAATCCTTTCTCTGCAAAGCGTAACCTGTCATCGAAATGATGGACATTCCCAGCGTCGTTCCTACCAGCGTCATGATAATCGTCAGCGCATAGGACTTCCAGATACCGCCGCTCTTCGTAACCATTTTATAGGCTTCCAGCGAAATGTCCTTCGGAATAATCTGAACGCCCTCCGCCCGGATGACCGCCTCGCTCGTAAAAGAAGAGCTGACAATGATCAGGAACGGAATGATACAGCAGAACGCGTATAATGTGATGAAAGCATATCCAAAACCTCTGATAATCTTATCCGACGTGCCGATTTTTACTTTGGCGCCCGATTCCATGAAATCCTTATCTTTATTTGCCATAATCTGCCTCCTCCTAGAACAATGAATAATCCGGTTCGATCTTCTTAACAATCCAGTTGACCGTCATAACGATTACAAATCCGATAATCGACTGATACAGACCAACCGCGGATGCCGTCGAGAAATTGAAGCTTACCATGGATGCGCGGTACACATAAGTTTCAATAATATCCGTCGTTGGATAAAGAATCGGATTGGTTCCGACGATGTTGTAGAACAGACCGAAATTACCTTTTACAATGCCGCCAAGCGCAAACAGAAGCAGAATAACAATGGTCGGTTTCAGGGAAGGAAGAATAATATAGCGGATTCTCTGGAAACCGTTTGCCCCGTCTACCTTCGCCGCCTCCATCATCTCTCCGTCGATTCCCATAATCGATGCAAAATATACGACGGAGTTATATCCTGTCTGCTGCCACAGATAGATAATGACCAAAAGCACCGGCCATACGCCCGGATCGGAATAAGGCTGCCATCTTTCTCTGCCAAGGCCGGCCAGAATACTGTTGACAAATCCCGTATCGAAATTCAGCAGGTTGAATACGAGAAGTCCTACCAATACCTGTGAAATAAAGTATGGAAGGAACAAAACCGTCTGAGACACTTTCTTGAACATTTTGCTGCGCAATTCGTTGAGCAGAATCGCTACAAACACCGCAAGCAGATTTCCCAGTAAAATAAATGCCAGATTGTAGAGAATTGTGTTTTTCGTCAGATTAAACAATTCACCTGATGTAACCAGAAACTTGAAATTATCAAGCCCGATAAACTTACTTCCGAAAATACCATCACGATAGTTAAACTTAACGAATGCCGCATAAACCCCTGGCAGCGGCATATAGCTGAACAGAAAGAAAAATAAAATTGCCGGTATACACATCAGGATCAATGTCCGGTCTTTTACGATCTTCTGCCAGAAAGTCAGTCCGCTTTTGCGCTTTTTCATGTTTTACCCCCACTCTCTTTCCTGATAACTGTTTTTATCATTTTTTGTTACATTTGCTACCTTTTTCTGTTTTGAAATCGGTTGCAATCTTCTTTTTTACCATAACACCCCCCCCTGTTTTGTCAACCCTTATTTTGAAACCGGTTGCAATTTTGGTAAATATAGTGATTTTTATGAATGGTATTTTGTACAATATGCTGGATAAAATTCATTCGCAAACGTTTAAGTGGACAATCCGGACAGGGTATGCGAGAATGGCCGCATCGAAAAAACAGACACCAAAATAAAAGCACCCGTTGTTGACGAGTGCTTTTTGAATCTTAAATATGAAACTTTGTGAAAAAACTTTTTAAGGGAAACTCTTTGATATGGCGAAGGCCGACGGCCTTCTTACACTTTTTTTCTCTCCGCTACCGGCGCGCTGCTCTCACGCACCACTAAAGACGGCGTTACCTTCTGGTGTCTCGGCACCTTCCTTCCTCTGGCAGCTGCGATCGCAGTATCCACCAGCTTTCTTCCAAATGTTACATAATCGTAATCAATGCTTGTAAGCTTCGGTATCATCAGGTTGGTAAGCTGTGTGTTATCATAGCCGACGATTGAAATATCCTGCGGAATCCGGTACCCATGCTCTACCGCGCTTCGTACCGCTCCCGCCGCCGCAAAATCATTAATCGCGATCACCGCGGTCGGGATGTCTTCCAGCTCCAATACCTGATTCATCCCAAAATAACCCGTTTCATAGTCATAGCTTCCATCGATTACATATTCTTCTCTGTATGCTATTCCATATTTATCCAAAAGCTCCCGGTATTTCAGATACTTCGAATAAGTGGAGGTTACGTTTTTCCTTCCCCCGATCAAAGCGATCTTCCGGTGGCCAAGGCCAAGCAGATGTTTCAGCAGAAGTTCCAATGCCTGTTCCGCATCAATCTGCACTTCATAACAATTCGTCCCGTCAAGCTTGCCGGTTACTACCATCGGAATGGTCGCCGTCAGCTGATTCACTCTCTCCACATATTCTTCATTGGATACCAGATCGTCCGCCCGGCCGCCGAGCTGGATAACCGCCTCCACTCTCTGCTGCTGAAGCATCTCAAGATGAAAAAACTCCCGTTCCGTCACGCTGAGAGAATTGCATAAGAGCACCGTATAGCCGGCCTCCCTTGCCGCATTCTCACAGGCCACAAAGACCTCTGCGTAATAAGGGTTGCGCACATCCGCCGACATAATGCCGATAACGCCGCTCTTCGTATCGGAAAGTCCACGCGCCATCGCATTCGGCGTAAAATTATACTTTTCGATCAGACCCTGAATCTTTTCCCGCTTCTCCTGACGCACATTGACATTATTGGTCAGGACTCTGGATACCGTAGAAGGCGAGACCCCCGCCTCTTTCGCAATATCGTATATGGTAATCGCTTTGTTTTCGGATGGATTCTGCATGATATTTCCCCATTTAGTCCTCTTAACGACCAATGGAACACAACGGTCCCGTTGCCCACTAAGAGTAATATCGTGTTATTAATACAGTACCATTATGATAGGAAAAATTATCATTTCTGTCAAGCCGAAGTCAGGTAATCCGCGGCTTTGGCAAATTGCCCCATTCACTCATTGCTCCTGCTGCCGGAAGCGATACTTTCCTTTCCCGTGTCCGGCCACCGGCTCGATGCTCCCATGCTCTGCCATTTCACGCAAAAGCGCAGAGCTTCTTGTCGGCTTCAGTCCAAGTTCCCTCTGGACATCCGATCTTCCAAATGCAATCCGGGAACCCAGAGCCTCCCGTAACGTCTGAACATGAACAGCGGTCTTTGCTGTGAAAACATCCTCAATGTTCACTTTTTCTGCTCCAATGTTCACTTTTTCAGAGCCAATATTCACTTTTTCCGGTTTGTTGAAAGTGCCGCGGATGTGCAATGTCCGGTTATGAAGCGCGTGTTTCTCATTTAACAGGAGATCGCGAAGGAATATCTCAAGAAACTCTGTCGTCTCATGAATCCCGTTTTTCAGGT
>CALDLG010000162.1 GCA_937910785.1 uncultured Lachnospiraceae bacterium
TCTCATTACCTGTCTGCTTGCTTTTGCGACGGGGACTTCGGTGGGTACTTATTTTGTGGTGATTCCGATTTTGTTTCCGGTAGGCGTGATGGCGGGAGCTGCGCCGGAATTTATGATCGGCGCTATTGTGTCGGGAGCGGCATTTGGCGACAACTTAGGACCGATTTCGGATACTACTATCGCTTCGTCCGCAACACAGCATGCGGATCTGGGAACCGTGGTGAAAACGAGAACGCGATACAGTCTGCCTGCGGCAGCGGGAGCGCTGCTTCTGTTTCTGTTGTTTTCCAAAACGACGGACGCAGGCGTGGTGATGGAAGCAGCAGGCGGAGCGGCAGATCCTGTCAGTTTGGTCATGCTGGTGGTTCCTGTCGTTATTATCATTCTGTGTGTGAAGCGCAGACATCTGATCACCGCCCTTTCCTGGGGGATTCTGGCAGGAGCTGCCGCAGGTCTGCTTTGCGGTGTTTATACGGTCGATGAACTCATTTCGTTTCCCGGCGGATTTGCAGTGTCGGGAGCGGTTATCGATGCCATTACGGGAACGTCAGGAACGGTGGCCATGCTGATTGCGGTATTTGCGCTTTTGGGCGTGATGGAGCGCAGCGGTCTGTTTGAAGATGTGAAAGGGCTTTTGGAACGTTTTGCCAAAAAGGAGCGCAGCACAGAGGCGGCGATTATTTTGTCTGTCGGCATATTGAGCATGATAACAGGTGTTATATCGGTGGCCATCGTGGCGCTTGGAGATCTGGTCAGTGAGATCGGGGAGAAAGCGGGGGTAAACCGGTATCGTCGGGCGAATCTGATGGATTGCACCGGCTGTGTATTCTGTTTTCTCGCGCCCTGGACGGTACATTGCGTCATTCCGGCGCAGCAGTCCGCCCAGTTCGGTGAAGGGTATGCGGTGGCGCCGGCTTCGGTCCCCTTTGTAAATTATTATTCGATCTGTATGCTTGTGATGCTGTTTACGGCAGTGATTACCGGATACGGAAGAAGGTCTTCCCCGGACAGAAAGAACTGATAAAAGGCTGACGGGAGGAATTGAAACCGGCATATAAGTGCGAAGAAATTGAGGAATGCTGCGATGGGAAAAATTTTAAAAAATGCCATAGTTACCTTTCTGGTTTTAGCGCTTGGAACTTCCACGGCTTTTCTGGCGTATCTGCATTTTTTTGCATCTGACGGAAGGAAGCTTTCCGGGGAGTGGACGGCGGAGATTGACATGACGGAGCAGGCCGCTGTGCGGGCTTTTGACTGGCTGCGGGATATAGAAGGGGTATCGGTTTCTCCGGAAGAGGTGAAATCCTGTATGCAGGGATTGACCATACAGGTCAATATGACGATGGAGCAGACGGCCCGTTTCGAGGGAACCTTTCACTGCGCCGTTTTGCCGGATAGCTATGATGCCTGCAATCAGGAAGCCTATGAAGCGCTTGCCGGAGAATTCCGGGAACTTGTGGGACAGAGGCTTCGCATGGCAGGCTATGAGGGAGATACGGATCAGGATGCCGTTGAGGCTCTGACAGCCGAGACCTTCGGGATGTCCACCGTTTCCTATCTGATGTCCTGTGGACCGGCCCTTCTGCCGTCTCTGGAAGAGCTGCAGGCGCAGTATGACGGCAGCGGCGTTTATGAAGCCGCCGAAGAAATGCTGATCAGAGAGTTTGAGACCGCAGGAACGGTCATCCGGAAGGAGGAACGTTATATCCGGAAAGAAAACGGTCTGATCCTGTTAGAAGAGGCAGGCGCATCCTCCTCCGATCTCTTTTTTGATCAATATCCCATCGTATACACGCTGCAACAATAGGGGGGATTTTCCAGGGCAGTCTGAAAGACGCTGTCGGCGTCGGCCCAAAGTTCGCAGTCTGAGAGAAAAGCATGGTCCGCGCCGATTTGAGATTCCGCAGAGCGGAATCAGGGAGGTCAGAATGAAAACTTTCTTACGAAAAACAATATCTCTTATATTGTGCGTGTTTCTGATATGCGCAGCATTGCCCGTCAGGGTGTACGCAAGCTTTGAAATTCCCGGAATCTGTCGGATACAGGCGGATGAGAATGCCGCGTATGCCGTCAAAATGCTGGATTATGGTTATGCCGGCAATACATATCTTTCTCTGCGGGACATGGCGATGGTTCTGAAAGGGACGGATAAATCCTTTTCCCTGAAAATTACTTCCGATTCCGTTGCCCTGACGACGGGAGGAGATTATACGCCGGTGGGAACGGAACAGATTCCCTGGGAAAGCGATGAGAACCCGAATGCATCTCTGCGTCGGAACGGATTTGAGGTAAATGAACAGAAGGTGATTTACTATACGATGATTCTGAAACTTCCTTCGGGAGATTACGATTGTTTTATGGCGGCAGCGGATCTGGCCATGCTTTTGGATGTGAATGTTACCGCTTCCGACGATGGTTCCTGGCAGATCCGAACACAGGAGCCCTTCAGTGTTTCTCCTGAGGTTCTGGAACAGGCCGGCTATTTTAGCGGTGTCAACAGTGTGCTGGCAGGGGATGCGGTGACAGGGGAAATCTATTATCAGTATCAGTCGGACGCCGCATGGCCGATAGCCAGTACCTCCAAGCTGATGACCTGTCTTCTGGTCATGGATGCCATCGCGGCCGGGCAGATTTCCTGGGAGGAATCTGTCACAGTTTCGGATGCGGTGGAGCTGCTTTCTTCGTCCGGTGACGGGGTAATTCCGTTAGAGGCAGGGAGTCAGATTAGCATACGGGATCTTCTGACCGGGCTTCTTCTGCCATCCAGTAATGAATGCGCGCTGTGTCTTGCAGAATGCATCGCGGGCTCGGAGGAAGCCTTCGTCCGGATGATGAACCAGAAAGCGCAGGAACTGGGACTTTCTCAGGCAGTTTTTTTCAACAGTCATGGACTGCCTGTATATACACAGGGGCCCATTCCCGCGAAGTGTCAGAACCGCATGAGCGCAGAGGATATGTTCCGGCTGGTATCCTATCTTCTGAAGGTCTATCCGCAGGTTACGGAAATCACTTCGCAGAAGGAGGCTGATTTAGAGTCGATCGACTTTAAAGTGAACAACAGCAACCCGCTTCTGCATAATCTGTCCGGCGTGACCGGGCTGAAAACAGGAACCACCAATAAAGCCGGCGCCTGTCTGGTTACATCTTTGACGGCAGCTGACGGGGAAATGGAGCATGATCTGATTGTGATTGTTCTGGGAGCCGAAGATTCCATAGAAAGAGGCCGGGTATCGGGATTGATGGCAAGATTCGCAAGATGTGCTTTTTATGAGGGCGTGGAAGAGACTGAGACCGGTTCCCCTGCCCTGACGGAACAGGAGCTGCCCGTACATGCCGAAGCGGCAGTGGACAGCATTATCAGGAAAGCCGGGAAGTATTGACAGAAAGCCGGTTTGCGGCTGCCGGCCAAAACAGCTGCAACGCACAGGCAAAACGACCATAGCCTCAATCGCAAAACAAAAGAACCGCAAAGTATACCGCAAAAACTGCAAATGGTACCGCCGGACGGTTTGAACGGCCCCCCTTCTGCTATTCTGTACATGTGACGGAAACGGCAAAAGGGGGGCTTGTGTGTTATGCTGGGAGGTTCTGTTTGGATAGCGATGCTTCGGTTCGCCATCAGTCTTGCGGGAACGATTATCCTGTTTTCCCTGATCAGCAGGCCGCGGTTTGGCAGGAAAAAGATGATCATCGGTTATCTGTGCTTCTGTGCCGCAGCCATTGCGGCGGGGTGTATCTGGTATGTGATTGACTGGGAAAGCTGTACGAAGATGGTTGCCTTCGTGCTTTACATACTTTTTGTCATATTTGCCGTCTGTACGAGCAGTGATCCGTTTGGACTGTCGATGTACAAGCTGGCGCTTATTTTTTATCTGCTTGCGGTTTTTCTGATCGGAGGGATTGAGGTTGCCGTGCTTTTCTTTGGCGGGAACGTATGGGTGGATATTATCGTGCGTATCGTCCTGATTCTGCTCATGGCGTTCTATATCGATAAGAAGGTGAAACACGATATCCGGGGATTTAGTGAATATGTGGAAAATGAACTGGACAGATTCAGCGTCACCGTAATGAGCATCAGCATTCTTTTCGGAATCGGATTTATTTTAAATCCCAATTCAAAAGAGCAGACGCCGTATAAGCTTTTTCAGATTATGATGAATTTCTTCCTGACAGGAGCTTTACAGATTCTCGTATTCCGGCTTTATTTTCATATCGGCAAAGAAAATGAATACCGAAAAGAAAATCAGCTGATGCAGATGAACCACCGGCTGCTGGAGCGGAATATGGAGATTTTGGAAGAGGCTGCGGAGGCGGGAAAACGGATACGGCACGATGTGAGACATCATAATATTGTGATAGCGGAGTATGCCCGCAGAGGTCAGAATGAAGAACTGCTGCACTATCTGAAAGAGTACGGTAAGGAGACGGACAATAGCGCAGCCGCGGCTATATGTGCCAATACCGCGGTCAATAATCTGCTTTCCGCCTATACGGAGCGGGCAAAGAAGGAACAGGTCAGAGTTATGCTGGACGTGGAGCTTGGAAAAGAGCCCGCGATTCCCAATATCGATCTGGTAACGGTGCTCGCTAATGCTTACGAGAACGCCATTTACGGCTGCATGGAAGCGAAGAAGCAGTCAAAAGACCGGGAATGCTTCATTCATCTGATGATCAGAAAAAAGAAAAATAAGCTCGCCATCTACTGTGCCAATTCGTGCAGGCCGGAGACGGAGATACGAAATGGTATTCCCGGACCGGAGGCAACGGGAGGAATCGGCGTGCACAGCATCATCAGGACGGCGGAGAAATTTGAAGGGGAATACGATTTTAAGAACGATCATGGCATGTTCGTTTTCCGACTGGTCATGAACATTCCGCAATCGGGGGGGGGTAGAGAGCGAAGAAAGAGCGGGAGCCATAAGATCGGACAGTGACATCGTGCAGAAGCCGTAAGGACCACTGCTGTGAATGAAAAAGGGGCTGCATGAGATGATATCATGCGCCCCGCAAAAATCGAAATATTTCATTGTGAACGGCGAATCAGACATTCCCGTTTAACACCTGTTCTATGTACCGGAAGTCCCCGAAACCGTTTTCGTCCATCAGAAGATCAACGTTCGTTCCGGCCGGAATCTCCAGAACATACGGTGTGCCGTTATAGACATAATTTACCGTCAGGGTTACATTGGGACACTGCTTCATCGCGTCGAATACCCTTTTATCAAAGCTTACCCATGTTTCGGTACTGACAACAACCGTTGTCTGTTTTGCCGTCAGAATGGAATTGGCCGTTTCTTTGAGAAAAACGGCATAGGCGGAATTGGGAACCTCTTCATAACGAAGGATTGCACCGCACTTGATGCAGCGGGTCATGGCAACGGCGTCGCTTCCTGTGGTCGCGTCGTTTACGGAAACCGTTTCTTCCACATGGTCACAGGACGAGCCGGAAGCGGAGCTGCTTTCCGTTTTCTCCTTTTTTGCCCCCTCCACCGTGTCATTCGGCTTCTGGCTGCCGTCCGGATTCTGTGAGCCGGAATCACCCGGATTCTGTGAACCGGAGTCTCCCGGATTTGACGGATTGCTGCCGGAATTGTTGTTCAGGTCTTCCAGCTTCTGTTCGATGCCGCTGTCGGCAGAAGGGCCGTTGGTGATCTGACAGATGTTGTTATCCGCATCCACCAGAACGATCAGGGGCAGCGTTCCGGCGCTGGGCACAAGGTTCATATATGCGTTCCATGCATCATAGGCGCTAAAGCCATAGCCGAACTGCATGCTGCCGGCGTTCGGGCAGTAGGTGTTGCGGAAGTTCTCCACATCGGTCTGAATGGTGCCGCCATTGCACTCCACTGCGCACACCTCCGCCAGACTTCCGTCCTGAACCCAGCTGCTGTTGGAAAGCCTGCCGAGTACGTTCTGGCAGTTGGAACAGGTGCGGCTGAAGAAGACGAGCATCTTGCAGCTGCCGCCGCTCTGCGTCGAGATTGTGCCGCCATCGATGTTCTGGAACGTGTAATCATAGTTGGAATTGTCCTCCGATACTTCGGCGGCCGATGCCGGAATTGCCGGAAGGATCAGCATCAATGCCATCAGCAGGCTGACGGCCCCTGCTCTTATTCTGTTTTTGCCTGTTTTTTTGCTGTTCTGAATCATAGTTTCCTCCTGGTACGCTGATTTTTTATCTTTTTATAGCAGTTAATGGGATTGTATCTGAAAAGGAGCGTGGTGTAAAGGGGTTTGCCGGATATTTTTTCTTGTATTTTTTTTGTATTTATTTCCTTATTTTACCTGAATATTGACATCGTATCGTGCGCTTGTTATTATAAAGATAATAGCCAGATTATTGTTGCCAAACGCAGGAGGAAACATAAATGTATCGTTGTCATCTTCAGTTTTATCTGACAGGGTATCAGAACAGAGTCTTCGAGGTGATAAAGGAAATAGCCCCGTTTGAAAATTTTACCCATGTATTTTCCGAAAGCGATGAGCCTGATGACGCCATGGCTGCAGGAGCGGATGTGATTCTGGCCAGTCTGCGGGGAATGGATGACGAAGAAATATTAAAGACCCTGAAGAGGCTGATCGATGTGAAGAAGGAAGAAGCTGATCTGATTCTGATTGTGGATAAGGAGCAGTTTTCTTTTGAGTGGGCGGAAACGGAGAGCAGTCTGGAGAAAATTACGGATTTCTGGATGCTGCCGATGTCGGATGCGGAAACCTCGTATCGTTTTCATAAGTGGCAGCAGGCCCGCAGGAATCAAATGGATTACTGGCAGGAAAGCCAGTATCTGGACGCGACGATAGATAATATACCGAGTCTGATCTGGTATAAGGATAAAGACGGGGTGCATGAGAAGGTCAACGACAGCTTCTGTAAGACCGTCAATAAAACAAAGGCACAGGTGCAGGGGCAGCGGCATGCCTATATCTGGGATGTGGAGCAGGATGATCCGGCCTGTATCGAGTCCGAGCGCATCGTAATGGAGAGTAAGGAGACAGCCATTTCCGAGGAAGTGATCCAGACAGGTGACGGCCTGAGAACGCTCATGACCTATAAATCTCCTTTGTATGACTGTGACGGAAGCGTGATGGGAACGGTGGGCGTCGGAATCGACGTGACAAAAGAGCATGCCTACGCGCAGGAGATTGCGCAGAAGAATCGCGCGCTGGAGATGATCTTTATGGCCATCGACTGCGGTGTGTTGTGTCATTCGGTGGACGGTTCGCATATTTTGAACATTAACCGGGCGGCGCTGAAAATTCTCGGATATGAATCCAGAAGCGAGCTGGAGGCTGACGGCTTCGATATGGTTGCGGATTCGGTTGTTGAGGAGGACAAGGACGCTCTGATGACGGCGATCGAGGAGCTGAAGGAAGAGGGGGACAGTGTCAGCATTGATTACCGTGTCCGGCATAAAGACGGCAAGATCGTGTACGTTATGGGTAATATCAAGCTGCTTGAGGAAAACGGCCAGATGTATTACCAGCGTTTTCTGCTGGACTGCACGGAACAGAAGATGCGGGAACGGAAGAATGAAAGTCATCAGAAGGATCTGATACAGGCGCTGAGCATCGATTATAATTTCGTGTGTTATTTTAATCTTGATTCGGGGATGGGTTCCCTGCTTCGTAACAATGTCGAGAACGGAAGCATATTTAATCCGCTGCTCGGAAGAGAGATTTCACTGGAAGAAAGCATGGAGCTTTATATACAGAATTTCGTGTATGAACAGGATAAGGAGAGTGTGCGTCAGACATTTTCAAGGGAGAAACTGCGGGAGGAGCTGACGGAGAAAAAGTCTGTTTATCTGAATTACCGGATCGATATGGGCGGCAGAATTCAGTATTTCCAGATGAAGGCAGTGCGTGCCGGTTTGTGGAACGAGAGTCAGGGCATCGTTCTTGGCTTCCGCAATATCGATGAAGAGACGCGCAATAATATGGAGAGAACAAGGCAGCTGGAGGATGCGCTTACCCAGGCTAAAAAAGCGAGTAAGGCCAAGAGTGTTTTTCTGTCCAATATGTCTCACGATATCCGTACGCCGATGAATGCGATTGTCGGTTTTACCAATCTCGCCATTTTGCATATCGATGAGAAGGAGAAGGTGGAAGAGTATCTTGAGAAGATCAAGTCTTCGGGAAATCATCTTTTAAGTCTGATCAACGACGTGCTGGATATGAGCCATATCGAGAGCGGTAAAATGCATATTGACGAAAAACTTTGCAGCCTTCCGGAAATTCTGGATGGTTTACATAATATATTGCAGGCGGATGTGAAGGCCAAACAGCTTTCCCTGAGAATCGAGTCCGCGGATATTATAAATGAAGAAATTTACTGTGACAAGCTCCGGCTGGATCAGGTGCTTCTGAATGTGATGAGCAATGCCGTAAAATATACGGAGAACGGCGGAAGTGTTTATGTGAAAGTTACGGAAACGCCCAGCGCGATGAACGGATACGCGAATTACGAGTTTTTTATCAAGGATACCGGCATCGGCATGAGCGAAGAATTCGTGCAGAAAATTTTCGCGCCTTTTAGCAGAGAACTGGACAGCACCACAAGCGGCATTCAGGGCACCGGCCTCGGCATGGCGATTACCAAAAATATTGTCGAAATGATGGGCGGTACGATTTCGGTGGAAAGTAAGAAGGGCGTAGGTTCCGAATTTACGGTTCGTTTTACATTCCGTGTCAATACCGGAGAAAAAATGCTTCGCGTATCGGAATATGAAAATATTATGAGTCTGGAAGAGCAGATGGCAGAAGTGCCGAAAGGGCGCATTTTGCTGGCGGAAGACGTGGAGCTGAATCAGGAGATTGCGGCTACGATTCTGGGCGATGCGGGCTTTGAGACGGAAATTGCAGGAAACGGGCAGATCGCCGTCGATATGCTGGCGAAGTCTGAACCCGGCTATTATCAGGTGATTCTGATGGATGTTCAGATGCCTGTTATGAACGGTTATGAGGCGACGAAGGTGATCCGCCGGATGGAGAATAAGGATCATGCCTCCATACCGATTATTGCCATGACGGCGAATGCTTTTGAAGAGGATAAGCAGGAGGCGTTAAAAAGCGGTATGAACGGCCATATCGCCAAACCGATCGATATTGAGGTTCTTTTTGGGGTGCTGCGTCAGGTGCTGCAGTAGTCAGGGGAGAGCCGCCTGAAAATTCCAAAAGAGAATTCGTATTTGAAAAATCACTTTCATGAAAAAGAAAATTCATATTCTGAAAGATCATTTACAATAAAAAGGGGTTTCGTATGGAAGACTGCTTACGGTTGTTCGACGCGGAAACGGCCGGCTGGTTCCGGCAAACGCTGGGAGAGCCTACCTTGGTGCAGAAAGAAGCATGGCCGGCCATTGCATCCGGCTCCCATGTGCTGGTGTCGGCCCCGACGGGAACGGGTAAGACACTTTCCGCATTTCTTGTATTCCTGAATCAGATGAAAAAACAGGCTGCAGACGGCTGCTTAGGGCAGGAGCTGCAGCTTATCTATGTGTCGCCGTTAAAATCTCTGGCGGCGGATATCCGGGAAAATTTAAAAAGACCGCTGGACGGAATCGGCCGGAGTGAGTCCATCAGGACGGCCATCCGCACCGGGGATACGACGATACGGGAGCGGCAGCAGATGCTGAGAAAGCCGCCTCATATCCTGATTACGACGCCGGAGTCTCTTTATCTTCTACTGACTGCCAAAACGGGTCAGAATATGCTCTGTACGGCAAGAGCAATTATTCTGGATGAACTTCATGCGCTCATCGATACGAAAAGAGGCGCTCATCTGATGCTGTCGTTAGCCAGGCTGGACGCGCTGTGTGGGACACCGCTCCAGCGCATCGGTCTGTCCGCCACCATTGCACCGCTTTCCGGGGCGGCTGCATATCTTGCGCCGGAGTCCGTGCGCATCGTTGCGCCTTTGATGGAAAAGAAGACAAGGATTCAGGTTCTCGGTTCCTATGTGGATCCTGGAAAGAAGAAAAAAGACCCGGTATGGCAGGAACTTTCCGAGCTGGTATATCGGTATTGTCAGGGAAAAAGAAGCGTTATCGCTTTCGTGGAGGGCAGGCGCTATGCGGAGAAATTATCATATTATGTAAACTTACTGGGCGGGGAGGATTTCGCCCGCGTTCACCATGGAAGTCTTTCCAGAGAACAGCGGCAGGAGACGGAGCAGCTTCTGCGGGAAGGGAAGCTTCGGCTTTTGTGCGCGACGTCGTCGATGGAGCTGGGCATCGACGTGGGAGAGATCGATCAGGTTCTGCAGGTGGGCTGTCCGCGTACGGTTTCCGGTACGATGCAGCGGCTGGGACGCGCGGGGCATAATCCCTTCCGCACGAGCGTCATGTATATGTTTCCGAGGACGGCCGCAGAGAGCGTTCTGTGCGGCATGACTGCGGAGCTTGCGAGAGAAGGCTGTGTGGAAAGGCTGAATCCGCCGGAGGGCTGTCTGGACGTGCTGGCGCAGCATCTTGTTTCCATGGCGGCGTTTAAAAGCTATACGATCGATGAGGTTATGCGGATTCTGCCCAGGGCATGGCCTTTTCGGAACGTAACGAAGGAAGACGTCCGGTCGGTGCTGGAAATGCTGGCGGGAGATTATGAGCATAAACGGGATGTCCCGGCGCGGCCGAGAGTCCTGTATGACAGGATTCACGAAACGGTGGAAGGGGACGGCTACAGCCGGATGCTTGCCGTTTCCGCCGGGGGAACCATTCCGGATAAGGGACTTTACACGGTCAGGACGGAGGAGGGCGTTAAGGTCGGAGAGGCGGACGAGGAATTTGTCTATGAAACGCAGAAGGGCGATCGCTTTATTCTGGGTTCCTTCGGCTGGAAGGTCGTGCAGATCGGCAGGGATACGGTGACGGTGACTAAGGCTTCCGTGGAAGGAGCGAGACTTCCCTTCTGGAAGGGAGAATTGAAAGGACGCGGGAAGGAGACGGGAGAGGCTTTCGGGCGTATCCTGCGTTCTTTGCAGGAGGCGGCGGAAAACGGCTGTCTGGAAAAGGCGCTGGAGAAGCTTGGACTGGACGAATCCGCTTCCATGCCCGCCTCCGGGTATCTGAAAAGACAGATTGCGGTAACGGGAACGCTTCCGGATGACCGGACGATTCTTGTCGAGCATTTCAGAGATCAGTCCGGCAACTGCCAGCTGATGTTTCATTCGGTGTTTGGCCGGCGGATCAATGCGCCGCTTGCCCTGCTGACGAGCCAGATGATCCGGGGTGAGATGGGAATTGAGACGGGCTGCGTGGATGAGGAAGACGGTTTTCTGGTGTTTTCATATGGAGATAAGCCTTTTCCGGAAGGGACGCTTGAGAGGCTGAATCCCGATTATGTGGAAGCATATCTGACGGCGATGCTGCCGGAAACACCGCTGTTTAATATGGCGTTCCGCTATAACTGCGGCCGGGCGCTGATGATGGGCGTTCGAAGAAACGGAAGACAGCCGCTGTGGATGCAGCGACTTAAAAGCGCGGAGATGCTGGAGCAGGCCGTGCTGGAGAAGGATCATCCGCTGATCCGTGAAACGGGAAGGGAGTGCATGCGGCAGCTGTGGGATGTGGACGGCGTCAGAGAGGTGCTTTCCGGGATCCGATCCGGTCTGATTACGGTCCGGGAGGTTTATCCGGATACGCCCTCCCCCATGTCGCTGCCCCTGCAATGGGCGCAGGAGGCGGCTGTGATGTATGACTATGCCCCGACTCCGCGGAAAATCCACGCGGTGGTGGAAGAGGCGCTGCAGAAAGCCGGGGAGAACGGCGGTCCGGAAGAAGAACTGCTGCGTCCCGGTGAAGAAGAGCTCGCCGGCGTTCAGATGAGAGAAAAGCTGCCGGAGAATTCGAAGCAGCTGCATTCCCTCCTGATGACGGAAGGAGACCTGACGGCCGGAGAACTGGCCGTTCCGGTGGAATGGCTGGAAGAGCTGGCGGCGGAAGGCAGGGCGCTTTATCTGGAGCAGGGGCTCTGGATTGCGGCCGAGCAGGAGGTTTGCTACCGGGAAATGCTGGACGCGGCGGAAGTGAAGGAACAGGATGCCGAAGGGAAGACTGTCTGGCAGGAAGCGGCGGAACAGATCGTCCGTCGGATGCTGCGTTACCGGGGCGGTGCGACGGCGGCGCAGACGGCCGGACGATATGGTATGGAGGAAGAGGATGCCGAATCGGTGCTGAGGGCGCTGTGTAAGCGGAAGGAGGCGGTTGAACAGGACGGCGTTTATTATCATGCGGCGCTTTATAAACGCGCCAGAGTCAGAACGCTCAGAAACCGCAGGGAGGAAATGTCCACCTGTCCGGCGGGCGCCTATGCCGCGCTTCTGTTTTCCCGCATCCGGTCTCAGGCGCCGCCGGAGGAGGGACTGGGGGCTGCGCTGGGGACACTTACGGATACGGCTTTTCCGACAGCATTCTTCGAAGAGGTCCTGCTTCCTGCGCGGGTGAAAAATTACAGGGAAAAGCTGCTGGATGAGCTGCTTTCCAAAGGAGAATATTTCTGGCGCATGGAGCCGGGCGGGAAGCTTCGTCTGGAGAGCGCGGAGCGGATTGACTGGGACAGGGACCCGGAAGTGCCATGGGAGACGCTTTCGGACCCGGAACGGCAGCTTGCGGAAACATTGGTAAGAAGGGGCGCCAGCTTCTTACAGGCGTTTCGCCGGACACCGGACGCCGGGCCGCCTTATGATGCCCTGTTTTCTCTGATGGAAAAGGGAATCGTCAATGCTGACAGCTTCGCGCCGGTGCGGCTTTTCATGAACCGGAAGAAGCTTGAGAAGTCGGTGGTGAGACAGCGTGTGGGGGCCAGGGTGAAGGCGCTTTATACGGGGCGTTTTGATCTGGTAAGACCGCTTCGGGAGCTCTCGGCGCAGGAACGGATGGACCGGTGCTTTGACCGGTATCTGATCCTCTGCCGGGAAACGGCGGCGGCCGACGGCATGCCCTGGCCGGAGGCGCTTTCCCTGCTGCGCGTACAGGAATATACCGGGCAGGTCAGAAGAGGCTATTTCGTGGAAGGATTATCCGGCGCCCAGTTTATCCGGAAAGAGGATTATGAAAGTGTGACGGGACGGCTGAAAAAGCCGCCGGAAGGAATTATCTGGCTGAATGCGGCCGATCCCATGCAGCCCTTTGGAAAATTTCTTCCTCATGAAAATGGCAGAGCCTTTACCAATGTGCAGGGAACTGCGGCCGCATTTCATAACGGCCGTCCTGCCGCCTTATTTGAACGGCAGGGAAAGACACTCCGGGTCTTCGAAACGGAGGGGCTTGACGATGTGATCGGCCTTTTTGCGGAGGATTACCGGAAGGGAAAAATCTATGCGGGAAGAAAGCGCATTGTGGTGGCGGATTACCCTGCCGGGGTGGAGGAAACGCTCTCGAAAAGCGGATTTATACGCGAAATGCAGGACTATGTTCTGTATCGATGAGCATGGATCGTGTTCTGCCAGAAATTTCTCTGAATTTTCGTGTCTTTTTATTGACAATCATAGCGGAAAAATGGTATTTTAGATGTGATAGGGAATCGTCAGGAACTGAGATTCTAAGCGTTTGGTATAATGATATTAATATCATGACAAATATTAATGAAGAATGAGACAGGAGACGGTAATGGAGCAGGAGATGGAAAACTTAAAACAACAGATCTTAATTGTTGACGACGAGGAAGTAAACAGAGAAATATTGAAGGAAATGTTCAAGGACGGCAAATATGAACTGCTGGAGGCGGATAACGGAGAAGACGCCGTTGCGAAGTTAAAGAGCAATGACCGTATCGTACTTGTTCTGCTGGATATCGTAATGCCGATCATGGACGGCTTCGGTGTGCTGGAGTATATGCATGGGCAGGATATGCTGAACGACATCCCTGTTATTCTGATTACAAGCGAGGATGCGCTGGACAGCGAGGATCAGGCTTACTCCTACGGAGTGGCGGATGTTATACATAAACCTTTTTATCCGCATATCGTAAAGAGAAGAAGTAAGAATATTGTAGATTTGTACCAACATAAATATAACATGGCGGTACGTCTGAAAGAACAGGAAGCGGAAATCAGAGAGCAGGAGAGAAAGATTCGTGAAAACTCCGAATTTATGATCGATACGCTCAGTTCCGTTGTAGAGGCGAGAAGCGCGGAGACCGGAGAGCATACGAGAAGAATCAAATATTTCACGAGAATCATGCTCAAATATCTGATGAAATATTATCCGAAGTATGGTCTTACGCAGGATCAGATTGATGAGATTTCCAGAGCGTCCGCGCTGCATGATATCGGTAAGATCGGTATCCCGGATGCGATTCTTCTGAAACCGGGGCGTCTGACATCGGAAGAATTCGAGATCATGAAGACCCATACGACGATCGGCTGTGAAATTCTGGAGAAATCCTACAGGGATCAGACCAGTGAGTTTTACCGCTATTCTTATGACATCTGCCGTTATCATCACGAGAGATGGGATGGAAAGGGATATCCGGATCATCTTGTGGGAGATGAAATTCCGATCTATACGCAGGTGGTTGCCATCGCGGATGTCTATGATGCGCTGGTAAGCCCAAGAGTTTATAAAAGCGCCTATGCGAACGGCATGGCATATGATATGATTATGAACGGAGAGTGCGGTCAGTTCGCACCGGATGTACTGGAATGTTTTGCGCTTGCAAAGGAAGATTTCTTCAATATTGTTGAAGTAATAAAGATGTTCGATTTTTCATAAAAAAATTGTGGGCAGCAAAGATTTATTATGTTTTGCTGCCTCTCGATATATTTTGGGGGATTTGGGGAGGAGTATCATGGAATGGAGTGAAGGGCGCGCATTCCCGATCGAGGATGCGCTGGAAATGGTCTTCGTATTTGATCATGCAGGTATAATTTCCTATGCTAACGCGGCCGCCAAAAAGAAACTGGAGTATGAAGAGGATCTGTGCGGAAAGCGTATCAGCGATGTTTTCCCAGGAGCCTTTAAATCCATAGAGAACGGTTTTGAGACGGAGCATCCGTTTGGAAGCGAACTGCACCATTTTGTGGCATACCGTAAAAATACGACCTGTTTTCCGGTGGAAGCCAGGGTGATAGAGAGTACGTTTGAGAAAGACACTTATATCTGTATGGCGAATGACATCCTGGAGAAAGAATATCTGAACCGGGAAATTACGCATGTCAAGCAGGAAGCGGAACAGGCTTTAAAAGTAAAATCCGAATTTGTCGCAAACGTAACGCATGAGCTCAGGACCCCGGTTAACGGAATACTCGGCAATACGAGAGAGCTGATCGAAACCGTGGAGAACGAACAGACGCTGAAAGGACTCCGCCTGATCGAGCGCTGCTGCGGGGATATGAATAAGATTATCAATAATATTCTGGACTTTTCGAAGCTGGAGGCAGGAAAGTTTACGCTGGAGCCGAGACGGTTCCATTTCAGAAACATGCTCGATTACGTGCGGACGCAGCATATTAATAAACTGACAGAAAAAGGGATTGGATTTTTCATGACGGTATCTCCGCAGATACCGGAATGTATTGTCGGAGACGAATTGCGCATTATACAGATTCTGAACAATCTGCTTTCCAATGCCCTGAAATTTACCGCTGTCGGGAAGATCACCGTAGAAGTGGTCAGAACGGCGAGGGTAAAAGATAAAATAGAACTGTTCTTTATTGTGAAGGACACCGGAATCGGCATCGACAAAGCCGATAAGGATAAACTGTTTCAGAGCTTTTCCCAGGTGGACGCTTCCATTTCCAGAAAGTATGGCGGAACAGGCCTTGGCCTGAATATCTGTAAACAGCTCGTGGAGCTGATGGGAGGCAAGATCGAGGTGGAAAGCGAGAAAAACAGAGGAAGCACTTTTTCCTTTTCCATCTGGGTGGGAATCTGCGAGGGAGAGGATGCGGCGGAACAGCCGGAGGAAGACGGAAACGGCATGCATCTGTTTACCATGGCGCCCGGCGGAGAGGAAGAGGAGCATTCGGACAATGTGACGCAGTACGGTACGCCTGAGAACAGGGAGGCGCTGAAAAAGAATCTTTCCAAGCTGATTCTCTGTGTGGAAATGGAGAACTGGGAGAAGGCGGAAATGTTCATGGAAACGATCCGGCAGCTGACGCAGGATGCGCCGCGCGAGGTGAGCCGCGTGATTCTGAGATTAAAGATGGCGGTTCAGAAGGAAAGCTATGAGAAAGTAAATGCCGGATATAAAGAATTAGATGCGATTCTTTAAATATTTTAAAAATATGGAAATGAAGGAACGGGAGTTTCATTTCCGGAAAGAGGGGCAGACATGGAACAGGGGACAGCTGGACTGAATGGAGAACGGATACTGATCGTGGATGATGTGGAAACGAACAGACTGGTTCTGGAAGAGATCATCAAAGATATGGGCTGTTCACCGGTACTGGCCGAAAATGGAGAACAGGCGCTTCAGATGGCGAAGGAATGTCTTCCGAAGCTGATCCTGACGGATATCTCCATGCCGGGAATGGACGGCTATGAACTGTGCAGGCATTTGAAGCACCATCCGGCGACCGTTCATATTCCGATCATCTTCATTTCGGCATTTGACGATCCGATGGATATTGTAGAAGGATTTCTGCTGGGTGGAGAGGACTATATTACGAAGCCTTTTATACCGGAAGTGGTGCAGGCCCGCGTGGGCGTTCATCTGCGGCTGTATGAAGTGAAGAATGAGCTGATGGAGACGAACAGGAGGCTGCAGATTTCCGTAAGCGAACAGCTTCGACAGATGGAGCTGGAGAAGAAGAATATTCTGTACGCGCTGGCCAACATCGCGCTGCAGAACAGCGATTATGAAAATGATTATATGGAGCGGCTGCGGCGAAACTGCGGTATTCTGGCGCAGGGAATGCAGCTGTCGCCTCTGTTTGAGGATAAGATTTCGGATACTTATGTGGACACGATCGAGCTTGCGACGCCTCTTTGCGATATCGGCAATATCGGAGTTCCCGTAGACCTTTTGAAGAAAAAGGAGGGGCTGTCCGGGGAGGAACAGGAGATTGTCAGAAATCATACGAATATCGGAGCAAGACTGCTGAGCGATCTGTATGTGAACAGCGATTACAACGAATTTATCAGTACGGCAATTGATATTGCGCGCCATCATCATGAGAACTGGGACGGAAGCGGATATCCCGAACACCTGAGCGGAGAGAAAATTCCGCTGGCCGCACAGATTGTCGCCGTAATGGAGCGGTATACGAATCTGACGGAAAAGGGTGCCCACAGCAGAGAAGAAGCGCTCGCGTTTATGAAGGAGGAAGCGGGTGTGAAATTCAATCCGGATATTTATGCGATATGCTATAAAATTTCAAGGCAGTTATGCTGATTTGTTAAAAATTTAATATTTTACATAAAATCTTTTTTCGGGGGAATGGAAAGATGATGATTACAGACGATGAGTTACAAAGAATTTCTGTGTTCATGAAACAGCGTTATGGAATTGAGCTGGGACAGAAGAAAGTCATTGTAAACGGCAGATTGCAGAATTATGTCAGAAAGAACGGCTGGAATAACTATCATGAATTCATGGATGCGGTAGAACGGGATAAGTCCGGAGCCCAGGAAAAAATACTTGTTAATTTTCTGACTACAAATCATACCTATTTCATGCGGGAGTTTGAACATTTTGACTATTTCAGAAGTGTGGTGCTTCCCTGGCTGAAGACGAAGGAGGCGGCACACAAGGATCTGCGTATCTGGTGCGGAGCGGCTTCTACGGGAGAAGAGCCTTATATGATTGCAATGGTCCTTGCGGATTTTTTCGGACTGGAGAAAGATCAGTGGGATAAAAAGATTCTGGCAACGGATATTTCCACGAAGGTTTTGCAGCAGGCGATGCTTGGAATATACAGCGAGGAACAGCTGAAAAATCTTCCGGACCAATGGAAGAGGCATTTTTTCAAACCGGCTGCCGGCGGAAGCCAGTACCAGGTGACGGACGAACTGAAAAGAGAGGTCATATTCAGACAGTTCAATCTGATGGACCCGCTTCCCTTTAAAAAGAAACTTCATACGGTTTTCCTCCGTAATGTTATGATTTATTTTGATGATAATACAAAGCGGGATCTGGTTCAGCGTGTATATGACGCGATGGCGCCGGGCGGTTATTTCTTTATCGGAACGACAGAGACGATTGACAGAAACAGCACGCCGTTCCAGATTATTCAGCCATCGATATTCAGAAAGAGAGAGGGGTAGATAGTATGCAGCCAATTAAAGTATTAATTGTGGAAGATTCCATCGTATTCAGGGAACTTCTCGTACAGAACCTGAGCAAAGATCCGGCAATCAGAGTCGTAGCGACTGCAAAGGACCCCTTTGAGGCCAGAGATCTTATATTGCTGCACAAGCCGGATGTCATGACGCTCGATGTGGAGCTTCCGAGAATGAGCGGCATTGAATTTCTGCGAAAGCTGATACCGCAGTATCCGCTTCCGGTCGTTGTGATCAGCGCATTGAGCGATAAAGTATTCGATGCGATGAATGCCGGCGCCGTAGACTTCGTGGCGAAACCGGCGGTGTCCAACAGACAGCAGCTGGAAGATTTCATTAAGAATGAACTGCTTACGAAGATTAAGATTGCATCCACTGCCCGTATCAGCAATATCAAGAAAACGGTCATGATGCAGCAGGAACAGCAGCAGAGCCTTTCTGTCAAGAGAAGCAATCTCATTGTGGCAATCGGGGCTTCTACCGGAGGAACGGAAGCGATTTATTCCGTTGTAAAGGATTTCGGAACGGATATTCCGGGCATCGTCTGTGTGCAGCATATGCCGCCTAAATTTACGGAGATGTATGCGAAGAGACTGAATGACCAGTGCCGGATACAGGTAAAGGAAGCGGAGACCGGGGACAGAGTGCTTCCGGGACATATGCTGATCGCGCCGGGAGGCGACAGGCATATGCGGCTTGTGAAAGTAAGCGGTTCCTATCAGGTAGAGGTGAAGGCCGGGCCGAGGGTAAACGGGCACTGTCCTTCCGTAGAGGTATTATTTGAATCCGTTGCGAGAGCGGCGGGAAAGGATGCGGTCGGAATTATTCTGACCGGCATGGGCGGCGACGGCGGCAAAGGGCTTTTAAGCATGCGTCAGGCCGGAGCCAAAACAATCGGCCAGGACGAATCGACCTGTGTCGTATATGGAATGCCTAAGGTCGCTTATGATCTGGGTGCGGTAATGTATCAGGAAAAACTGAATGATATCGCAGGAAGAACATATGCGTTATTAAATAATATGTAAAGGAGAAAGGGTATGAAAATTCTATTAGCCGAGGACGATTTTGTCACAAGAAAATTTATGGTGAATTTTCTGTCAAAGTACGGTGAATGCGATGTGACTGTGGACGGAATGGAAGCAGTGGACGCATTTATGATGGCTTTGGAGGACGGAGAACCTTACGATCTGATCTGCCTCGATATCATGATGCCTGTCATGGATGGTTATCAGTCGCTCGTAGGGATTCGTAATCTGGAGAAAGAAAGGAATATCCCGGAGGATAAGGCGGTCAAAGTCATCATGACGACGGCGCTGAATGATGAAGCCAATGTTAAAATGGCGTTTGAGCTGGGATGTACGATATACTCCGGCAAGCCGATAGATCAGGAAAAATTTGAGCAGGCACTGAAAAAACTTGGTTTGGTCTGACAAAAGAACTTAACCGAAATATGCAGGAAAGGAGAACGATATGGCAGAAGAATTTAGTACAGACGGTATGTTGGATATGTATCTGTTTGAGAACGGTCAGCTGCTGGAGCAGCTGCAGGATATGGTTCTGGAACAGAAGGATGCGGATTGCTTTGATGAAGACAGTATCAATGAAATCTTCAGAACCATGCATACCATTAAGGGCTCTTCTGGTATCATGATGTTCGATGAGATAACGGCTGTGGCACATAAGCTGGAGGATATCTTTTATTTCTTAAGAGAATCCCATCCCGAAAATGTTCCGCATTTGGAATTGGTGGATCATGTGCTGGAAGTGGCTGATTTTATCTCAAATGAAATGGAGAAAATCCGTAATGGAGACCCAGTAGACGGTCAGGCCGGCGAAATTGTGGCGACGCTGGATGAATTTCTGGAGGGAATCAAAGGCGGCGGAGACAGCGGGAAAAGCAAGAAGAAGAAAGAGGCGGAGGTTCCTGTAAACAAACATGAGGAGCCGAAACAGTTCTACATTGCACCTATGGCTACAAGCGCCAGCCGCTTTTATAAAATTTACGTTTCCTTTTTCCAGGAAACGGAGATGGCGAATGTTCACGCGTATAAAATTGTATATGCTTTGAAAGAAGTTGCGGAGGATATTCTGTATTCTCCGGAAGATATTATTTCAGATCCCGACTGTGCGGAGACGATTATCAAGGATGGATTCAAGATTCTCTTACAGGCACAGGCGAGTGAAGAGGAAATTCGTAAAATTGTCGGCGTCGGTTATGATATTGAGAAAGTCGACATATATGAATGCAAGGCCGAAGAATTCTTACAGGGCTTTGACTTTAACGAGCACGATGTGGCTCCTGCGGCGCAGATGATCGATCTGGAATCCAGTGTGGAAGAGATCGATTCCCGTACGCAGAATGGGGATGCGGAGGGCGCGAAGGAAGAAAAGAAGCCTGAAAAGCCCGCGAAACCCGCGATTGCTCCCGGTGATTTCGTTATCAAGTCCAAGGAGCCCGGAAAACAGAAGAAGCTGGCCAAGGATAAGCCAAAGGCTGAAAAAGCTTCCTTTATCAGCGTTAATGTCAGCAAGATGGATCAGCTGATGGAGCTGATCGGAGAGCTTGTCATCTCGGAATCGGTTGTTCTTCAGAATTCCGATCTGAAAGTGCCCGGACTGAACCTTGACAACTTCAATAAGGCGGCGGCGCAGCTTGCGAAAATATCAACCGATCTGCAGAACGTCATTATGTCCATGCGAATGGTACCGCTGACCAATACGTTCCAGAAGATGAACCGTATTGTATTCGATGTATCCAGAAAACTTGGCAAGGACATTGAATTCGTGATGGTCGGTGATCAGACAGAAGTAGATAAAAATATTATTGAACATATTTCAGATCCTCTGATGCACATCGTCAGAAATTCCGTTGACCATGGTATCGAATCCAAGGATGAAAGACGTGACAGCGGCAAGGCGGAGAAGGGGAAGATTACCTTATCCGCGAAGACGGAGGCAGGTAAGGTATGGATCAGCGTAGAGGATGACGGCGGCGGTCTTGACAGAGATAAGATCATGGCGAAAGCGAGAAAACAGGGAATTCTGGATGAAACCAAGCCGGAAAGCGCTTATACGGATAAAGAAGTGTTCCAGTTTATTACTCTGCCGGGATTTTCCACTAACGAAGTTGTTACGGAGTATTCGGGCCGGGGCGTCGGTATGGATGTTGTCGTTCAGAATATTCAGGCCATCGGCGGTTCGCTGGAGATCGAGAGCAAGAAGGGGTTTGGCACGATTATGAGTCTGAAAATCCCGCTGACACTTGCGATTATCGACGGCATCGTGATGGAAACGGGACACTCCTCCTTCGTCATGGAGACAGGCGCGATCAAAGAATTTGTCCGCGTGAAAGAGGACATGATGATCCACGAACCGAACGGAGAAGAATATATTATGATCCGCGGCGAGTGTTACCCTGTTCTCAGACTCGGCCGCTGGTATGGGCTGACAGAATACAAGGAATCTGTGGAAGAGGGTGTTATGCTAATTCTCGAAGTAGAAGATAAGAAGGTATGTCTTCTTGTCGATAAGCTGATTGGAGAACAGGAGATCGTAGTAAAACCGATCCCTTCCTATATTAAGAAAGTCAAGGGATTATCCGGTTGTACACAGCTTGGTGACGGAAGCATTGCTTTGATATTGGATGCTCCGGGCTTGATAGAATAAAAAAAGAAAGGAACGGATATTGCATGGAAAATATGAGCGAATTAAAAAGACAGGTAGACGAGGAAAATGCCGGTGAGCGCGATACGCAGAGGGGAAAATACATGACCTTTAAGTCCGGAAACGAGTATTTTGGCCTGGAGATTCAGTATGTAAACGAGATCATTCAGCTGCAGGCCATTACGGCGATTCCCGAAACGGAGGACTATATTAAAGGGCTGATCAATCTGAGAGGAAAAGTTATTCCGGTTGTTGACGTTCGTCTTCGGTTTAAACAGGAACCATTCGAATACAATGACAGAACCTGTATCATTGTAATCAACATCAAGTCCATGATGGTCGGACTGATCGTTGAGAAGATCGCGGAGGTTGTTGAGATCAAAGAGGACAATATACTGCCGCCGCCGAGCGTAGGGCGTACCGATAAGGTACAGAACAAATATGTATATGGTATTGGTAAAGTCGGGGATACGGTCAAATTATTGCTTGACCCTGATAAACTTTTAAATGATCAGGATCTGACGGTCGTAGAACAGGCAAACGAAATGAATGTGGAAGAAGAATGAGAGGTAGAGACATGAAAAACATGAAGATAAGAACAAAATTGATTGTGGGATTCAGTATCCCTGTCCTGCTTACGATCGTTACCGTATTGGTGGGAGTTTTTATTACCAAAGAATGTGTCGGCGTTATCGGAGAGATGAACCAGACGAGCGCAGATGAGCTGCACCAGCATTTTGTTGACAGCGGTCATCTTGGCGATGCGGAAGTAGAAGAATTCATGGAAATCGTCAATTCCGGAAAAGATCATCGTATTGAGCGTATGGAAAGCATCATGGGTATTTCCAATGCGATCAGTCTGGGAATACTGGCAGTTTCCGTTATCATTACCATCATCATCGGATTATCCCTGACGAAAGCGATCATGAAATCAGTCAGACAGCTTTCCGATGTGGCGAAAGAGATCGCGCTGGGACGCGTTGAAAATATCAAGATGGTAAAATACAATAACGATGAATTCGGCGAACTGGTAGACGAGTATACACATGTAATCAACAACATCAAGTATCAGGCAAACATCGCTGAGGAGGTTTCCAACGGTAACCTTACGGTGACCGTAAAACCGGCGTCTTCCGACGACGTACTCGGCAATTCCTTAAAGAAACTTGTAGAAGATAACTTTAACGCGATGAGCAATATTTCCGAGGCAGGTTCCCAGGTAACGATCAGCTCTTCTCAGGTAGCGAGCGCAAGCCAGGCGCTGGCACAGGGCTCTACCGAGCAGGCAAGCGCGATCGAACAGATTACTGCATCCATTGACGAGATCGCGGATAAGACGAGACAGAATGCGGAACAGGCAAACTCGGCGGCTTCTCTTGTAGCTAAGGCAATCGAAGACGTACAGCAGGGCAACAGACAGATGCAGGATACGATGGCTGCGATGCAGGATATCAACAGAGCATCCGAAAATATTTCCAAGATCATTAAGACAATCGATGACATTGCATTCCAGACCAATATTCTTGCGCTGAATGCGGCAGTTGAGGCTGCAAGAGCCGGTGAAGCAGGCAAGGGCTTTGCGGTTGTAGCGGAAGAAGTCAGAAGCCTTGCGGCAAAGAGTGCGGCAGCTTCCGCCGAGACAGCGGACCTGATCGAAGACTCTATCGAGAAGGTAAGCTCCGGTTCCAAGATCGTGGACGATACTTCCAAGGCGATGGAAGAGATTACGAGAGTCGTACAGGACAGCGAAATTATTATCAATGGCATTGCAGAATCCTCCAATTATCAGGCAACTGCGGTTGCACAGATCGAACAGGCGATTACACAGGTATCTCAGGTCGTACAGACCAACTCCGCGACAAGCGAGCAGTGTGCGGCAGCCAGCGAGGAACTGTCCAATCAGGCATCCAGAATGCGCGAGCTGCTTTCTATTTACAATCTGGGTTCAGGCAGCGTTTCGCCTTCCTCCTCTTCCTACAGAAGCAGCGGGTCATTCTCCACTTCTTCTGCGAACGAGCAGGTGATCTCTCTTGGCGATGATTTCGGGAAGTATTGATTAATTTAAAAAGAATCAGTTTTGGGATGATTCCGGCACAGGAATGAAAATTTCTGTGCCGGAACTTGTAAATGGGAAGAAAACATAGTAATATGGAAGATAGGATAACAGAAATAAGGCAAGGGGGATATATGACATGAGTTTGTTTGAAGAACTGAAGAGTCTGGGTGTGGATGTTGACGGTGGTCTGAAGCGTATTAACGGGAATGAGAAGTTATATACGAAGCTGCTCGGTACTTTTATGAAATCGATAAATACCTATCATGTGGAAACTGACTTTGACGGTACGGATTATAATGATGTGATAGAGAAAACACATGCGCTGAAGGGCGTTTCGGGTAATCTTTCGATTACGCCGTTATATGAAGGATATACCAAAATCGTAGATTTATTAAGAGCCGGGAAACCGGAAGAAGCAAGGCCTGTTCTTGAGCAGATTCTGCCCGTGCAGGAAGAAATCGTCGCGTGTATCGAAAGGCACAGTGAAAACGGCTGAGACGATTATTTCCTGAATGAATGGAGAAGGCAAGATGGATAAAAAGACAATGAACTTTTTCAAAAGCAGCATTATCAGTGTCGTTGCCGTCAGTATCGCGGTTTTTATTGCGCTGACACTGTTTATGTCCGCGAAAACGGAAGCATCGGTTGAAGAAATCAGTCAAAGTTACATGTCCGAAATGAGTATTCAGGTTCAGCAGAAGTTCCAGTCGATCATTGATCTGCGTCTGTCCCAGGTGAGCGGATTGATAAAGGTCACCTGGTCGGAAGAAATGGTTTACAATGACGATCTTAAGGAAAATCTGGTGTCGAGCGCGCAGGTCAGGGATTTCAGTTATCTGGCGCTTTATGCCGGAGAAGAGAATATGGAGGTCATTCTGGGAGAAGAGCTGCATTATACGGACAATCAGCATATGATGGAACGTCTGATGCAGGATGGAAGCATGATTGCGGAAGCGGAGACAGATGATGGAAACAGGGTTCTGCTGCTTGGCATGCGTGCGGAATATCCAATGGAGAACGGTGGAAAAAGTACGGCGATAATCGCCGGGGTTTCCATGGATTATCTGAGTAAAGCCCTTTTTCTGGATGAAGAGGATACGGCGGTATACTATCATATCATCGATATAAACGGTAACTTTGTGATCAGGAGCAGCGGCGCTTTCAGAGAGAGTTATTTTGAGCGTATTATGGAGACCTATGAGAAATATGACGGGAAGATGCCGGAGGACTATGTGCGGGAGATGTCCGATGCCATGCATAATAATGAAGTATATTATGCAAATGTGGTAGTAGAGGGAGAGGGAAAACAGATATACTGTTCCAGACTTCCCGGCAATACGGACTGGTATCTGATTTTCGCGATGCCGATGGACTTCATGACGAAATCCGTATCCGAGCTGGCAGCTGTCAGAGTCTGGGTTACGCTTGCCTCTGTCCTGATTATCTTTGTTGCGATGGGAGTTATTTTTCTGATGTATTATCGCCTGTCGATGAAACAGATTGATAATCTGGCCAAGGCGAGACAGGAGGCCGTGCATGCGAATATGGCGAAAAGCGATTTCCTTGCGAGCATGAGCCATGATATCCGGACACCGATGAACGCGATTATCGGTATGACAGGAATTGCGCAGAAAAATCCCGGAGACAGAGACCGGGTGGAAGATTGTCTTCGAAAAATCAGTCTTTCCAGTAAGCATCTGCTTAATTTGATCAATGATGTGCTGGATATGTCCAAGATTGACAGCGGCAAGATGGTGCTCAATATGATACCGATTTCTCTCCGGGAGCAGATGGACGATCTGGTCAATATCGTACAGCCGCAGGTGAGCGCGAAAAAACAGATATTCGACATTTTTATCAGGAATATTTATGTAGAGGATGTTATCTGCGATAATGTGCGGTTGAATCAGGTGCTGTTAAACCTGCTCTCCAATGCGATCAAATTCACGCCGGAAGGCGGGAGAGTCGATGTTTATATGTATCAGGAGAAGCTGGAGGGAGACGAAAATGCAGATACCATCCGGACCCATTTTCTTGTAAAGGATACGGGGATCGGCATGTCGCCCGAATTTCAGGCGAAGATCTGGGATACCTTTGCAAGAGAAGAGAATGAGCAGGTGCGTTACATTACGGGAAGCGGTCTTGGTACATCCATCGCCAAGAAGATCGTGGACCTGATGGGCGGAACGATTGAATTAGAGAGCGAACAGGGAAAGGGAAGCACGTTCCATGTTACGCTGGATTTACAGAAATCAGACGTTGATCTGGAAGGAATGATGCTGCCGGAATGGAATATTCTGGTGGTGGATGACAATCAGGATCTGTGTGAAAGCGCCGTGGAAAATCTCAAGGAGCTCGGAGCACATGCGGAGTGGACGCTGAACGGCATGAAAGCGATTGAAATGATCGAGGAGCGCCACCATAAAAACGACGATTACAAATTCGTTCTGATCGACTGGAAGATGCCGGGTATGGACGGTGTTGAGACGATACGGGAGATTCGAAAAAGAGTCGGAATGGATATTCCGATATTCCTGATTTCCGCTTATGACTGGAGCGATATGGAAGAGGCGGTGGATGAATCCATGATCGAGGGATTTATTTCCAAGCCGTTGTTTAAATCGACTCTGTTTCATCGCCTGAAACAATACATGGACTGTTATAATGAAACACAGGAGCAGGATTCTGCGATGGAGGCAGACCTTACCGGTAAACGCATTCTTCTGGCGGAGGATATCGATCTGAACTGGGAGGTGGCAAGCGCAATTCTTTCCATGACGGGAGTAGAGCTTGAAAGAGCCGTGAATGGCCAGGAGTGTCTGGATATGTTCGAGCAATCGGAAATCGGATATTATGACGCGGTTCTGATGGATATCCGGATGCCTGTTATGGACGGTTATGACGCGACGCGCGCAATCAAGGCATTAGAGCGTAAGGACAGTGATCTGCCGATTATCGCGATGACGGCCGATGCTTTTTCCGATGATGCACAGCGATGCCTGGAATGCGGAATGGTGGCGCATATTGCGAAGCCGATTGACGTGAAGGAATGCATGCGTATACTGAATAAGTATCTGGGAAGCAAAAATGAGGGAGAGAACGAATGAAAAATAAAATAATCACTGCATTGTTACTGTTGTCTTTGGTATCCGGACTGACTGCCTGCGGAGCGAAGGAACCGAGTGCTTCCGACCTGACTTCGAAGAGAGCGCAGGGAAATGAAACGGAGACGGCCGGGGAGACTGTTGACGAAGAAGAAACGGAAAAAGAAGCCGGGGAAACGAAAGAGGAACCGGAAAATACGGAAAAGGAAGAGGCGGAGAAAGAAGACGCGGAAAAAGAAGATACGGGTGCAGTGAGCGGCGTCGTATTCGGCTCTAAGGAAGCGAAAGGATATGATGGCTTTGAATATCTGATGGAAGAGCTCATTTCCACATCCAATACCAGGTCGGGTGAGAAGAAGACGCTGTCCGTTTTCGTTCCGGACGGAGATTATCCCAGCGTTTCCGGCTCCTATGCGACGAGTGACCGCATGGGCGTTATGGTGAACGTGGATATCGACCCGTACCTTCAGTATAATTATGAGGACTATACGGTAGAAGAGAATCTGGAAGCCTATGTGGAAGAAGAATTGTCATATTCCTCTTATCTGTACTGCGTTGAGATCGGAGAAGTGGAAGCGATCGGGAAAGATGCCGCAATGTGCGAAGTGACCTATATGCAGTATGATTCCTATGACGGCCTCTATGCGCCGTATTATCAGGTATATTATCTGAAAGAGCTGGGCGATGATGTGATGGGGCTGGTGGATATCTGCATTATAGCCGAAGAAACGACCGGTAAGACGAAAGATCTGTTGGCGGAGCTTTCTTCCTTCTATCAGGTTGAAATCGGCTGGGATGAGTCCTTCGCGGAGACGAAGTGGGTGGAATTTGAAAGCAGCGACGAATATAATGCCGATGCCTTCAATATTGGTTATATGACATTTGAACTGCCGGATGGATGGGAGAAGGATGAAACCGAAAGCACATACAGCGAGTCTGTTTTTGCGCCGAAGGGTGATGCGATCGGTGAATACGGATATCTTTCCATCGAAGAAGATTATGCTTACGATGACGGTGTTATTGACGAAATGCTTTCGGATCTGGAATATACGCAGAGTTATTTTGAAGATGTGCTTGGAGAAGACGTGTCGGATCTCGTGATCGAGGATGCCGGCGAGACGTTCTTAGGCAGAACGCTCAAGATGGAAATGAAAGCCGAAGGAGATACCGGGATCTTCTATATTGCCCAGAGCGGTGATTATCAGTACGCGGTTTATGCGGTTATCTGGGCAGGCGAGGGTGATGCGGCAAGAGCCGATGTAGAAGCGGCCCTTGATATGTTCTTTGAAACAGGAAAATTGAACAAGTAGTTGAGCTTGACAGCGTATGAAATGCCGGTTTCCGATGACATGGGAGCTGGCATTTTTCGCACATGGGAGGGCTGTCATCATGAGAAAAAGGGGAATTATAACGGGTGTCTGTATCTGTCTGGTAACAGGGCTTTTTGGCTGCGGAAGGGAAACGTCGGATATTCCGGACCTTTCCGTCAACAGGGTGCGGCATGGGGCATATGCGGAGGCAGATGACCAGTCCGCAAGGAGAGAAACGGCAGGGCAGAAATCCGTCGGGAAAGAGGATACCGAAGGGAAGCCGGAAGAGAGGGCATCGTCCGGAAAGAGATCGGAAAGACAGGGGGCTTCCGAAGAAAACGCGTCGGAAAGAAAGCCTGTGGAAAAGAGATCCGGGGATCACGGGGCGCCGGAGAAGAAATCGGAGGAAGCGGCTTCCCGTTATGAACAGGAGCATTACAGGGAGGAAGCATCCGAAGATTCCGGGAGGAGGCAGACAGGCATCGATAATCTTTTTCAGGTGGACTGTCTTACCTTTGAACTTCCGGATGGATGGGATGTAGACGAGTATATGAGCAACGGCTACGATACGGTTTTCGCGCCGGGCGGCAACGCAGAAACGGCAATGAGCTGTCTGATCGTTTCGGAGGTTACTTACGCGGACCATGTGGTGGAGCTGTTTCTGGAGGATACGGAAGAAATGCAGCGGGAGATGGAAGAAATTCTGGGCGGCGAAGAAGGCAAGGTAAGCATTGAGGATGCAGGGATGACTTTTCTGGGGCATACGGTCAGAGTCGAAGTGCAGATGCTGGCGGATGAGGAACCGGGTGTCATTGTGTTTTATTTCGCAGAGGATGATAAAAATCTCTATATTCTGTACGCTCTTACGCTGTTTGAACCGGGAGAAAGAATCGGAAACGATATCGGTCTTTCGGAAGAGATGAAAGATGCGCTTGCCATGTTTTTCGAAACGGGAGAGGTAGATAACCGGAGCGTATAGGAAGGGCATGGATAGCGTTATGACGGATTTTTATCGGAAAATGAAAAGACTCCTTTTCGCACTGGCGCTGACAGCCGGCATGAATATGGCGGGCATTCTGATCGTTACGCATACGGGAGGAGTCCGGGCGGCGTTTCTTATCACTGCGGCCACGGCTTTTTTCCTGTATGCGAACGTTATGCCGGCCGACGGCCGGCCGGATAAGAAGCAGGCGGAAACGAAACGGCTGCGACAGCTTCATAAGGGCTTTCTGTTGATTTTTTATGCGGGAGTTACTTTCCTGACAGGCAGCGTATGGCAGCTGTGGGCGTTATCTGTTCTGCCGTTTGGGAATGTGAAGGAGATACTGTTTTATGTGCCGGCTATTTTGCTCTGGCTGTTTGGTGAAGGGATTCTGCTTCTGAACGGGAGCCTTCGCCTGATGGCTGTGTCCGTGCAGATGGGTATTCGATATCGGCTGTTATTATGGCTGTGTTTCTGGGTACCGGTGGTGAATCTGGTTCTTTTCTACCGGATTTATAAGCTGGCAGAGCAGGAATATGAAACGGAGCTGGAAAAGGAAGAGTTAGACGCCGTACGAAAGGAAAGCGAATGCTGTCATACGAAATATCCGCTTCTGATGGTGCATGGCGTATTCTTCCGGGACGTGCGTTTTCTGAATTACTGGGGAAGAATACCGAAGGAGCTGATGCGAAACGGCGCGGTGATTTACTATGGCAATCAGCAGTCCGCCGCATCCGTGGAGGCCTGCGGGCAGGAGCTGGCAGAGCGCATCCGGCAGATCGTTCTGGAGACCGGGTGCGGGAAAGTCAACATCATCGCCCATTCCAAAGGCGGCCTGGATGCCCGGTATGCGGTCAGCAAATGCGGCATGGCGGATTATACGGCGTCTTTGACGACGATCAATACACCGCATGGAGGATGTTTTTTCGCGGATTATCTTCTGGAAAAGGCGCCGGAGGGACTAAGGCATTTTCTGGCAAAACGGTATAACGGCACGCTGCGCAGACTGGGGGAAGCGTCCCCCGATTTTCTGGGAGCGGTGACCGATCTGACCGCGAGGGCCTGTCAGGAAAGAAACCGGGAACTGCGAGACGGCGAAAAGGTGTATTATCAGAGCGTGGCGTCTTATATGAAGAAGGCACGCGGCGGACGCTTTCCGTTGAATGCGTCCTATTATCTCGTGAAGCATTTTGATGGAGAAAATGACGGGCTCGTCTCCATAGAGTCCGCAAAGTGGGGAGATACCTGTAAGGTGCTGTATCCACCAGGCCGGCGGGGGATTTCACATGGTGACATGATCGATCTGAACAGGGAAAATATACCGGGATTTGATGTAAGAGAATTTTATGTAAACCTTGTGTCAGATCTGAAGAGGAAGGGACTATGAAAAAGGAGATTTTCAGTATTTTATGCAGTTTGTTCTGCTTTGGCTATTGTGTTCTGATTTACAGCATTAAGTCCGGGACACGCTTTTATCTGATCTGGGGTATGGGCGGCTGCTTTTTTCTCGGACTTACCGCGTTCTGGCACTTCGGCATATGGTCGAAGCTTCCGCATGGATTGCAGAGAACGATTCTGGGTATGCTGCTTTTCGGAATTCTTGTATTTGTCATCACGGAAGGCTGCATCATCAGCGGTTTCCGGGCAAAAGGCGGGGAAAATCTCGATTATATCATCGTGCTCGGTGCGCAGGTAAAGGAGAACGGACCTTCCGCAGCGCTGAAATATCGTCTTGACGCCGCATATGATTATCTTGTGGAGAATGAGAACACAATCTGCATCGTTTCCGGCGGACAGGGGGCGAACGAGCCTCACAGCGAGGCACAGGGCATGTATTGGTATCTGACGGAAAAGGGGATAGCGGCGGAGCGCATTCTTTTGGAGGACAAGTCGACGAACACTTCGGAGAATATCGCTTTCAGTGCGGTCTTTCTGGATATGGAAAAGGACAGCGTGGGAATCGTGACGAACAATTTCCATGTCTTCCGCGGCGTTCATCTGGCGAGGCATTATGGAATAAAAAATGTCTGCGGCATTTCGGCAGGGTCCAATGTTTTTTTTCAGCTGAATAATATGGTTCGGGAGTTTTTTGGTATTATGAAGGATCTGGTCTGCGGAAATCTTTTGTGAAGCGGGAAATTTTGAGAAGCGGAAGATTATGATTTTTCAGGAAAGCCGAATATTTTGATTTTGCCATTGGCGCAGATGCGCTGATATGGTAAAATGTACATAAGTTTGTGAATCAGGCTGATGAAAGGGCATGGGGATCAGGTGTTAAGAACAAAAGTATTTACAATAGCTGCCGTTGCTTTGCTTTTGTGCGCGGGGTGCGGCGCGGAAGAAAAAACGGATAACATCAGCGCCGGTATGGCGGCGATACAGAATCTGGAATATGAACAGGCGATTCAGTGCTTCGATGCCGCAATGGAGGCCAAAGAGGATGAAAGACAGTTATGCCGCGGCATGGGTCTGGCTTATATGGGCCTGTCTCAATACGACAGCGCGGCTGCCTGGCTGGAGAAGGCGCTGCAGCTCAGCGACGGCAGACCGGAGGATATGGATTACGACATCAATTATTATCTGGCGACGGCTTATTTTCGAAACGGACAGGCAGAGGAGGCGATCAGCTCCTATGATGCCATATTGGCCCTGCGGCCGAAGGAAGTGGAGGCCTGCTACCTGCGAGGGTGCGTGAAGCTTTACAGCGGGAATTACGACAGCGCCAAGCTGGATTTCGATCAGGCGATTTCGATGGACCCGGAGAACTACGACCGGCTGATCAGGATCTATATCGCGCTGGTGGATAACGGTTATAAGGAGGTCGGCAGGGAATATTTCGAGCAGGTTATCGGGAATAATGAGAAGTCCATTTCCGACTACGATCTGGGACGGATCTACTATTATCTGGGAGATTATGAAAACGCGAAGTATTATCTTTCTCAGGTGAAAATTTCTTCCAATTATGAAGCATCCCTGTACCTTGGAAGAACTTATGAGGCGCTGGGCGATTACAATTATGCTTCCAGTATTTACAACGATTATACGCTGAATGACCAGACCCATGCCGAGATTTATAATCAGCTGGGACTCTGCCGGATGCAGATGGGAGAGTATGAGCTGGCGCTGTCGGCTTTTCAGTCCGCAATGAATATTGAAGGAAACGGAATGATGCAGACCCTGAAATTCAATGAGATTGTCGCTTACGAATATATGAAGGACTTTAAGACGGCGGCGGCGCTGATGAGCGATTATCTGAAATCCTATCCGGATGATGCGGCGGCGGAGCGGGAATACCAGTTTCTGAAAACAAGATAGTGTTGTTTGTTGACAAGAAGAAAGGGCAATGGTACGATATCTGGTGTAGAGACATGGAAAGGAATGGTAAATGATATGGGAAAAACTTTTATACGCGTGAAGGGCATCATCAAAAAAGATGACAGATATTTATTGGTAAAACGCTGGGTGGATGACCATATTCCGGAACCTTTTATATGGGAATTCATCGATACGGAAGTAAATCACGGGGAGGCCCCGGATGAGGCGGTGCTGCGTGCGATACAGGAACTGCTGTCCATAGACGGCCGGATAGAGAAAATAGAGTATACATGGTCCAACATGCTGGGGGATACGCATTGCGTCGGCATTGCTTATATCTGCTCCATTCCGGAGGATGAGGAGAAGCATATTATTTTACCGGAAGAATACGGCGAGTATGAGTGGGTAAAGAGAGAAGAATTTGAGGATTATATCGAAAACCAGTTTGTTTTGCAGGATCTGAAGGATAAGACACTTTAAGAGGGATCGTCCCGCGTATGGAAAGGGCATGGTTATAAAGATGATTGATAAACTGATTCAGAAGATTGAACGGACAAATGCACCGATTGTTGTGGGACTTGATCCGATGTTAAAGTATATACCGGAGCATTTAAAGAAGAAGGCTTACGCGGAATACGGGGAAACGTTAAAGGGCGCGGCGGAGGCCGTCTGGTCCTTTAATAAAGAGATTGTCGATCATATCTGTGATCTGATTCCCGCGGTTAAGCCGCAGATCGCGATGTATGAGCAGTTTGGCATGGAGGGACTGCTTGTGTTCCAAAGGACGGTGGAATATTGTAAAGAAAAGGGACTGCTTGTAATCGGCGATGTGAAGCGGGGCGATATCGGTTCGACTTCCGAGGCATATGCGGTGGGGCATTTGGGCGGCGTGCAGATCGGCAGTCAGTTCTGCCGCGGTTTCGATGAAGATTTTGTGACGGTGAATCCTTATCTTGGTTCCGATGGAGTGAAGCCTTTTATCAAAGTCTGTCAGGAGGAAAAGAAAGGCATTTTTGTTCTTGTCAAAACATCCAATCCGAGCAGCGGTGAATTTCAGGACCGCATGGTGCGCGGGAGTTTGGAGGCGGGGACGGAAAGTGTGAATGGCACATGTGCGTGCGACAGACCGCTTTATGAAATCGTCGGCGAGAAAGTCGCTGAATGGGGCGCGGAATGTATGGGCAGCTCCTACAGTAATGTGGGTGCGGTGGTTGGAGCAACCTATCCGGAGCAGGGCAGGGCGCTTCGCAAACTGATGCCGAAGACTTTTATCCTTGTGCCGGGGTATGGCGCGCAGGGAGGAAAAGGCGCGGATCTTGTGCATTTCTTCAACGAAGACGGGCTTGGCGCGATCGTGAATTCTTCCAGAGGCATCATTGCCGCATATAAACAGGAAGAGTATGCGAAGTATGGAGAGGAGCATTTTGCACAGGCCGCCAGGGCAGCGGTACTCGCCATGAAGGAGGATATTGCCGGAGCGCTGGAGAGGAGATAATCGGCCGGATGGAGAACGCGGCGGAAGAAGGAGCGGAAAGATGGAAAATTACAAAAAAGAATTTATCGAGTTCATGGTAGACAGCCAGGTTCTTAAGTTTGGCGATTTCACTTTAAAGAGCGGCAGAAAATCTCCTTTTTTCATGAATGCGGGCGCATATGTGACGGGAGCGCAGCTTCGCAGGCTGGGTGAATATTACGCCAGAGCGATTCATGATCATTACGGTCTTAATTTTGATGTGCTGTTCGGACCGGCCTATAAGGGAATTCCCCTTGCCGTCGCAGCAACGATGGCGATCAGTGAGCTGTATGGCAAAGAGGTGAGATACTGTTCCAACCGGAAAGAGGTAAAGGATCATGGCGATACGGGAATCCTTCTTGGAAGTAAACTGAAGGACGGCGACAGAGTCGTGATCATCGAGGATGTCACGACTTCGGGGAAATCCATCGAGGAGACTTTTCCGATTCTGAAGGCTCAGGCGGATGTGAAAATCGTTGGGCTGATGGTATCTTTAAACCGGATGGAGCGGGGACTGGAGAGTACGAAGAGCGCGCTCGATGAAATCCGGGAGAAGTACGGTTTTGAAGCGAATGCCATCGTTACGATGGAAGATGTGGTGGAATGCCTGTACAATAAGCCATATAAAGGAAGCATCTGCATCGACGATGCGCTGAAAGCGTCGATCGACGAATATTATGAGCAGTACGGCGTAAAATAGAAATGGAATATCCGCCCAGGTGGACAGATCGCGCAGGTTATGGAAAGGCATGGTAAAGAATATGGAAGAAAAAACATATAGAACAATGGGAGGCGCCGGGGCAATGAATATTGCGGTCGGGGTTGTCAGTCTGGTACTGGGAGTTACAAGCGGTATTCTCCTGATTATCGGCGGTGCGAAGCTTCTGGCCGGCAGAAGCAAAATATTATTCTGAGAAAACGAATGGGTATTCCGCAGGGGATGCCCATTTGCAGATTATGAGCATGCAAATGGCAAAAAGGAAACGGGGATTATATGAGTCACAGGAACAGCTTTATTTTTACCAATAAAAGCCATACGGAAAAGGGGATTATGGCAACGATACTGGGTGTTATTTCTCTGGCGACACTGGGGTATGCAATCGTTACGAGTTATCAAAACGGCGGAGAGGTGCCTCCGCAGTATGGAGCGGCGGTTCTGCTCGTAACGTTTTTTGCGCTTGCAGGAGCGGCGCTTGGCGTGATCTCCAGAACGGAACGGGATAAGTATTACTTTTTTTCCTATCTCGGTATTCTGCTGAATGTGATCGCACTCGGCATTATCAGCGCCGTTTTGTATGCGGGCGCTTATGCGGTCTGAGAGTCCGGAGGAAAGCGTATGGAAAGGAAAAGGAAGGGATAGAAAGATGCAGGAAAATATGACGATCGAAGAAAAGGAAGAACTGGAAGCGGAGAGATTTGCGCTGGCATATGAAAGAATCGGACAGATTTCGTCCGAGAAGGGATGCCGCCGGGCGTATCATGATTATTTTGTCAAAATGGCGGATTTCGTCCGGATGATGAAGGATACATGGGATTTTGTGGAAAGCGGCGAGCTGCGGAGGGCGCCTTTGGAGGAGCTTCAGAGGCGGAACCGGGAGATATATGAGGATATTCTTCCGGAAAATTATGAAAAGAGCTATGCGAACCCCGTATTTGCGGTGGAATGCTTCGGTGAGCCGATGGGCCGGCTGCTTTCGTTTCTGTATACCGAGCTGCGGGGCATGATTCCTGCGGCTTATGAGCAGTCCAGGGCAGGCATGGTCATTCGGATGGAGCTTTTGCTTGAAATCTATCAGGCGTTCCTGTGCGCAGCGCAGGAGGCCGGAAGCGACGGCCTGCCGGGCGCGGAAAGAAAAGAAGAAAACGGAAACAGCTGCATCGGCCTGTCGGGCGCGGAAAGAGCGGAGGAAAGCAAAGACAGCTGCATCGGCCTGCCGGAACCGGAGGAAATCCGGAAGATCGCGTACTGGTATGTCAGCGATTATTATGAAACGGAAAGCTGTGCGAAGGTGGCGCAAATGGTCTGCCCGGAGTTTGATTTTGCGGCCCGTATTGTGACGGAGAGCGATCTATCGGATCTTCGCTATCTGTATTATTACGGAGAGTATGTGTCGGAAAATGAAATCCTGACGGCGGAACATTTAGGCCGGCTGCCGGAGGAAACGATCCGGCTGATGGCGGATACCTATACGGAAGGCTATCGGGTCGGCTTTGCGGTATGCAATAAGGATATTTCGATTAAAAAGACGGTCAATGTGCGATACGCGCTCGGTTTTGAGCTGATGATCCGGGAAGCGGTGCGAAATTTTGAGAAAATGGGATTAAAACCGACAATCTATCGTTCCGGCGCCAACATTTTCCAGGGACGGAGCGTGCATAAGAACGGCTATTTCGGCGCCAATCCGAATAAACAGTTTGATTACGACCACCGGGAAGACAGCGCGCTGTTTCTGGATAAACAGCTTGTGGAGCGCAGACTGGAATGTCTGCAGAACGCTTTTGAGCAGTACAGGGTACAGGCGGGCGTTTTCGGCGGACCGGCGGTGTTGGAGATTTTCGGGGAGCAGCCTTTCGTGCCGAAGAATAAGGAAGCGGCCTGTAAGCTGAGCGATAAGCAGCAGAAGCTCTCGGTAGAATATGCATCCAGAGCGGGAGCAATGCAGAACCGCTATATTAAAGGAGAGGAGAGAAGCTTTACGATCATCGCATTTCCGACGCCGGAGATCGGAGAGAATTATGATGAGATTTTTGACGAGATCATCCGTATCAATACGCTCGATTATCAGCTGTATCAGGGGATTCAGCAGAAAATCATCGATGCGCTCGATCTGGGAGATTATGTGCTCGTCAAAGGAATGGGAAAGAACCGCACCGACCTGAAGGTAAAGCTTCATACGCTGTGCGATCCGGAGAAAGAAACGAATTTCGAAAACTGTGTGGCGGATGTGAATATTCCCGTGGGAGAGGTCTTCACGTCTCCGCAGCTTGCCGGAACGGAAGGGCTTCTGCATGTGACGCGCGTATTTTTGAATGAGCTGGAATACAAAGACTTTTCCGTCCGTTTCCGGGACGGTATGATTGTGGAATATGACTGCCGCAATTTTGCGGGAGAACAGGAAAATAAACAGTACATCAAAGACAATGTGCTGTTTCATCATGAGACACTGCCGCTCGGAGAGTTTGCCATCGGGACGAATACGACGGCTTATGTGGCGGCGAAAAAGTACGGAATAGAGGATAAGATGCCCATCCTGATTGCGGAAAAGACCGGTCCCCATTTCGCGGTGGGCGATACCTGTTATTCCCATGAGGAAGAGATAAAGAGCTATAATCCCGACGGCAAGGAAATCGCAGCGAAGGAAAATGAAGTTTCCGCGCTGCGCGGTCAGGACATGGAAAAGGCATATTTTAACTGCCATACGGATATTACGATTCCTTATGACGAGCTGGGAGAGCTGTCCGTCGTCACGAAGGAGAACGAAGTTATACCGATTATCGTGGAAGGAAGGTTTGTCCTGCCCGGAACGGAAGAATTGAATCAGGCATTTGCATAAAAGGGTTCAGGTGTCAAAAGGTGGTTTTTACAAATGGAATGGGCATGTTGCACAAAAGGTTCCCGCTGCGTCCCGGCTCCGGCGAATGAATTTTCTAAGCATTCCGGCAAGGCAGAGAAAACGGACGCAAACGCCCGGCATTCGCATCCATGCTCAGTCCGGGTTTTCCGTGGCATCCATGCCCCGGAATTGCTGTTTGATGGAACGGAATACTAAGAAAATTTCACGCGCCTGCACAGGGCCGCAGCGGGAACCTTTTGTGCAACATGCCAACCAATTTTTCGAGAGCGCCTTTTGACATCTGAACCATAAAAGACGAAGAAGCGGGCGTCCGGCAGGAGATGCGCAGAGACTCTTCCATAGGAGGCGCTTGAAAGGCGCCGGTTCTTAGCGAAATGCGGCTATGCCGCGATTGAGCTTAGTACCGCTGCAGCCTTTCACGGAGCGGAAGCGTGCCTCCAATGGAAGAGTCTCTGCGCATCTCCTGTCGGACTCATAACCCACAGCGGGATCATACCGAACACACACAAACACTCACGAAGAAATTTCATATTGCGCATTGTCATAAAATTTAGTAGAATATAGAAAGAAATATGTTCTTTTTCCACAACATATAGTGTGAAGAGATTTTCCAGGGCATTTGCAAAACACTGCCGGAGAAAATCCATGATTTGCGGAGCGATTCCGGAACAGGGGCCGCGGCCTGGCTGCGGCATGGAACTGATGTGAAACAGAAACGGAGGATAATGATGGCACAGGTAGGAATTGTAATGGGAAGCGACTCGGATATGCCCGTCATGGCGAAAGCGGCAGATATTCTGGAAGAACTGGGGATCTCCTATGAGATGACGATTATTTCCGCACACAGAGAGCCGGATGTTTTTTTTGAATATGCGAAGAGTGCGGAGAGCAAAGGCTATAAAGTGATCATAGCGGGAGCCGGTAAAGCGGCTCATCTGCCGGGAATGTGCGCGGCGATCTTTCCGATGCCGGTCATCGGCATCCCGATGAAGACTTCTGATCTGGGCGGCGTGGATTCCCTTTATTCCATCGTACAGATGCCTTCCGGCATTCCGGTGGCGACGGTTGCGATCAACGGAGGACAGAATGCGGGGATTCTGGCGGCGAAAATTCTGGCCACATCCGACGAAGCGCTGTTACAGCGCCTGAAAGATTATTCCCGGACTTTGAAGGAAAGCGTTCAGAAGAAAGATGCGCGCCTGAAAGAAGTCGGTTATAAAAATTATTGACAAAATGACACAGTGATTGATACGGACGGAGGAAGGAGCAGAGTTAGCGTTATGGATTATAAGACCGCGGGCGTCGATATCGAGGCAGGCTATAAATCGGTGGAGCTGATGAAAAAATATGTACAGGGGACGACAAGACCGGAAGTGCTCGGCGGGCTCGGTGGATTTTCGGGAGCCTTTTCCCTTGCTGAAATGAAGAATATGGAGAAACCGACACTTGTGTCAGGAACAGATGGCGTCGGAACCAAGCTGAAACTGGCTTTTTTGTTGGATAAGCACGACACTGTTGGCATCGACTGCGTTGCCATGTGTGTGAACGATATTGCCTGTGCGGGCGGAGAACCGCTGTTTTTCTTAGACTATATCGCCTGCGGAAAGAACTATCCGGAAAAGATCGCACAGATCGTGAAGGGAGTTTCCGACGGCTGCATACAGGCGGGCGCGGCGCTGATCGGCGGAGAGACGGCGGAGATGCCGGGCTTTTATCCGGAAGACGAATATGATCTGGCAGGCTTTGCGGTCGGTATCGTGGATGAAAAGGATCTGATCACCGGGGAAAATATCAGACCGGGAGACGCGCTGATCGGCATCGCTTCCTCCGGCGTGCACAGCAATGGTTTTTCCCTTGTCAGAAAAGTATTTGATATGACAAGAGAAAGTCTGGATACTTATTATGAGGAGCTTGGAGGAACGCTTGGGGAAGCGCTGCTTGCGCCGACCAAAATTTATGTGAAAGCGTTGAAAGCGGTTAAGGATGCGGGCGTAACGGTGAAGGGATGCAGCCATATCACCGGAGGCGGTTTCTATGAAAATATTCCAAGGATGCTGCCGGAGGGCGCAAATGCGCAGATCCGGAAGGACAGCTATCCGGTGCTGCCGATTTTCGAATTATTGCGGCGGACCGGCAATCTGGAAGAGAAAATGATGTATAATACATATAATATGGGACTCGGCATGGTGCTTGCCGTAGCGCAGGAAGATGCGGATCAGGTTATGGAAGCGGTCCGGACGGCGGGGGAGACACCCTATCGAATCGGTGAGATTGTTTCCGGAGAAAAGGGAGTGACGTTATGCTGAGAATACTCGTATGCGTATCGGGCGGCGGCACGAACCTGCAGGCGCTGATCGACGGAATTGCGAAAAAAGAGGTTACCAATGCGCAGATTGTCCGTGTGATCAGCAATAACCGGAATGCGTATGCGCTGAAACGGGCAGAGGCAGCGGGGATCGATGCGCTTTGCGTATCCCCGAAGGATTACGCGGACAGGGAACGTTTTCATGAGGCATTTATGTCGGCGGTTGCGGAAAAGGAGCCGGATCTGATTGTGTTGTCCGGTTTTCTGGTGGTGCTGCCGGAGAAAATGATTCAAAGCTACAGAAATCGGATTATCAATATTCACCCGTCCCTGATTCCGTCTTTTTGCGGAAAGGGATTTTATGGCCTGACGGTTCATGAAAAGGCGTTGGAGAGAGGCGTAAAGGTAACCGGTGCGACGGTGCATTTTGTCGATGAAGGAACGGATACGGGACCGATCATTCTGCAGAAGGCGGTCATGGTAGAGGATAACGATACGCCGGAGATTCTGCAGAAGCGGGTGATGGAGCAGGCGGAATGGAAGATTCTTCCGAAGGCGGTCGATCTGATCGCGAACGGTAAGGTGACGATAGAAGAAGGAAAGGTAAGGCTTTGCAGATGAAAGTATTGATTGTGGGAGGCGGCGGCCGGGAGCATGCGATTGCGGTGAGCGTTGCCGGAAGTAAAAGAGTGGATAAGATCTATTGTGCGCCGGGAAATGCCGGGATCGAGCAGATTGCGGAGTGCGTGCCGATCGGTGCGATGGAATTTGATAAAATCGTGGCTTTTGCAAGAGAAAAAGCCGTTGATCTGACGATTGTCGGGCCGGATGATCCGCTTGCAGGAGGACTGGTGGATGAGCTGGAGGCAGCGGGCCTCAGGACATTCGGTCCGCGGAAAAATGCAGCCATTCTGGAAGGAAGCAAGGCCTTTTCCAAAGATCTGATGAAGAAATATCATATCCCGACGGCCGCTTACGAGACCTTTGACGATCCGGAAAAGGCGCTCGCTTATCTGGAGACGGCGAAGCTGCCCGTTGTTTTAAAGGCTGACGGGCTTGCGCTCGGAAAAGGCGTTCTGATCTGCAATACGCGGGAAGAGGCCGAAGAAGGCGTCAAAACGATTATGGAAGATAAGAAATTTGGCAGTGCGGGCAATCGAATGGTGGTTGAGGAATTTATGACGGGAAGAGAAGTTTCCGTGCTGTCTTTTGTAGATGGAAAGACAATCCGCATCATGTCCTCGGCGCAGGATCACAAGCGCGCGCTGGATGGCAATCAGGGATTGAATACGGGCGGTATGGGAACCTTTTCACCCAGTCCTTTTTATACGGATGAAGTCGACGCATTCTGCAGGGAGCATATTTATCAGGCGACGGTGGATGCGATGGCGGCGGAGGGAAGGCCCTTCAAGGGCATTATTTTCTTCGGTCTGATGCTGACGGAGGATGGACCGCGCGTGTTGGAATATAATGCCAGGTTCGGTGATCCGGAGGCCCAGGTGGTGCTGCCAAGGATGAAGAATGATATTCTGGATGTGATAGACGCCTGTATCGACGGCACGCTGGATCAGCTGGAGCTGGTCTTCGACGATCAGGCGGCAGTATGTGTTGTTCTGGCATCTGACGGCTATCCGCTTTCCTATGAAAAGGGATTTCCGATCAGAGGGCTGGAGCGTTTTGAGAAAGAAGAAGGGTATTATTGTTTTCATGCCGGTACGAAGCGGACGGAGAAGGGAATCGTCACAAATGGAGGAAGAGTGCTCGGCGTGACTGCGCTCGGAAAAACCCTGCAGGAAGCGAGAGCCAATGCGTATACGGCGGCAGGGTGGGTCGATTTCGATCATAAATATATGAGAAGGGATATCGGAAAAGCGATTGACGAGGCATAATTGGTGTAAGGGATAAAAGGGGGAAGTATCTATGAACCAGTTGAAGGATTTTCAGGATGTAGATATATATAATCGGCCGAAGAAATGTCCTGAATGCGGTGGTGATATGAAGTTTAAGGGCTGCGGAGAATATCGTTGTGAGAAATGCCGGTATGTGGCATATGATGATTACGGTAAAGTTCGCAATTATGTGGAGAAGCATGCGGGTGCGACGGCGGCTCAGGTATCGGAGGCGACCGGCGTCAAACAGAAGACCATCCGGACGATGCTCAAGGAATCGAGACTGGAGATCGCGGAAGGCTCCAACTCCTTTATGAAATGCGAGATGTGCGGTGCAAGCATCCGGGCCGGAAGGGTATGCAGCAAATGTGAGCCTGCCTATAATAAGGCAATGGCGGAGAAATCAAATATCAGAAATGCGAAGATGATGGCAGGATTTGGTATGGAACGTCAGCGGGGCGAAGAAGGTGCGAAACGTTTTGAACGTGAAAAATAAATGAAAACGGAAACACAAAAGAAAGATACGAGGTATCAGAATGAAAAAAAAGTGGAAACATAATATGGGCGGTATGGTGAGAGGCGCGTTGATCATGACCTGTGCCGTTTTGTTCTTTCTGAGCGGACACAGCACCAGCCAGGCAGCCGGAACCGGAAAGATCAAGGTTGGCTCGGCGATTGTCAGACAGTCTGCGGACAAAAACAGTGAGCCCGTGGCAACCTCCTCCCAGGGAACGGTCGTTACGATTAATAACGAGGTTACGGATTCCGCCGGGACCGTATGGTATGAGATTCAGGTAGATGCCAATACGACAGGCTTTGTGCGTTCGGATCTGGTGGAAAAGGATGGTTCTTCCGATATGGTTTCTGCCGCAGGGCAGACGGACAGTGCAGGTTTTGCTCCCGGTGCGGAGGCCGGACCGGATACGCCGCTCGATGCGCAGTATGCGACGATTAAGGTCCGGGCAGCCAAGATCAGGACAGCAGCTTCCACGAGCAAGGGTGTTGTGGATTCTCTGCCGGAGGGAACACAGGTCATTATCAGCGGGCAGACGAACGGCAGCGACAAGCCCTGGTATTATATTACGTTTACGGGTACGAATGGCGCTGAAAAATCGGGATATGTTCGTTCCGATCTGATCACGCTTGGGGATATGGTTCCGGTACAGGCGCCGGAGGAGACGCCTGTGGAGGAACCCCAGGAGCCGGAAGAGACGCCGGAGCCGGAAGCGGTGACAAATGATTATGAACTTCGCTATCAGGATAACGGTGAAGGCGTTTATGAATGGTATCTGATTGACAATACGGGAGAAAACGCGAGCAAGCAGAATCTGGGTGAGATTTTGGAGGCCGTTCACGCGATTGATTACAATGAGTCTATCGATGCGAAGACGATATCCAGACAGAGAATTGTAATTATCGCGCTTGTTGCGGCAGTGATTCTTCTGGCGATCGCGGTAACCGTTATGATCTTCAAATTAAGGGATGCCTACTATGAGTCCGATGATGATGACGACGATGACGATGACGAAGAAGAGGATGACAGGAGAAGAGTCAGGGAACGGGACAGAGAGGAACCGGTCAGAAGAAGACGGGAGGACCGTGAAGAGCAGCCGGCCAGAAGAAGGGCGCCGGAGCAGTCAAGGTCAAACGGAACCAGACGGCCGGATGCCAGAAGGGCCGAGGAGCAGGAGAGATCATCCGATGCCAGACGCAGTCAGGGAACCGGACGCTCCGGAGATGCCAGAAGAGCGGCGGACAGGGGAAGATCGATGCCTGACAGAGAGGTCCGGTATGAAGAGGATGAAGCTCCGGTCAGAGCGGCGTCGAAGCGCAAAGCAAAAAATTTTCTGATGGATGATGATGAATTCGAATTTGAATTTCTGAATATGAAAGATAAGGATAAGGACATGTAGAGCGTGCTCTTGCATGAAAATGAAGGGGACGGTTGCAATCAAACCGTCTCCTTGCTATAATACATGAGCAAAGCCGTGTTCAAACCGGAGACACTATGATTATTGAAATTGACTTTAACAGTGACGAAGCTTTATATTTGCAGCTCAGAAATCAGATCATACTCGGAATCGCAACCTCCAGATTCAGAGAGGGAGACGCGCTTCCTTCGGTAAGGCAGCTGGCAGAGAATATCGGAATCAATATGCATACGGTCAATAAGGCATATTCCGTGCTCAGGCAGGAGGGATTTGTCAAGGTAGACAGAAGAAAAGGGGCAGTTATTGCAA
>CALDLG010000163.1 GCA_937910785.1 uncultured Lachnospiraceae bacterium
AATGCCGCTTTCGAGGGCCGGAAGCAGATGGAGAGATGGACAAAAGAGATCACCAGTAACAATGTTATTACTAATATTGCGAATAATATCAGACCCACTGTTACCATAGGCAGCATGCATGTAACCTGTCCCGGCGTTACAGAACAACAGGTGGCTGAGCAGCTTGGTAATGTGATAGGAAAAGAGTTAAATAAGCAATTCAGCGGATTCCATAATTACACTGACCAGATGAGCAGGATCAGGTAACATGAACAAATTTTGAACTTTTAAAATAATAATAAGCCTTTACGAAAATACGAAGGGAGGTGATCACTGAAAATGAACTTCAAACAGGAAATATTCAAATCCGTTCAGGACATGGTTGACAGGGCTGTTGCAAATTGCAAAGCAGACCGCACCTATAAAACCATCATAAAAAGAATAACCAAAAAAGGTTATATAATTACTGACAGAACCGGATGTGACAGAACCGTACAATGCTGTATTCCCGGACTGGAGTTACGGGAAATGCAGATTGTCTGGGTAAAGGAACCGATGTCTGATTTAAAAGGAATCCATATATGCGGCGTGGCAGGAAAATGAAATTTCTACTTGTCTTCTATTTTAACTAATCTTTTTAATTTAAAATATAATCCATACAAAACAAACAATATAAAAAGAAGGTGACAAAATGGCAAAACCTTACATACAGAAAATTCTCCCATTCGACGCAAACAAAGATCGTGAAATCAGCCTTTCATGGACAGGAAACCGATCTCAGGCGAACAGAATCATCATTTCTGATTATGAAACAAATACTGTTATATTTGATGATACGGTTTCCTCTTTTGCGCTGAAACACACAATACCCGCTCACACATTAACGAATGGGAAAAAATATGTTATTCAGGCACAGACTTATGATGTTGAAAACAATGCTTCTGCCCTGTCGGACAAAGTTCTGTTTTTCGTTTTTGAAACACCGGATTTCTATTTTAAGGATTTACCGGAAAATAACGCAATCAATAATTCTACCTTTACGGCAAATATTTACTACTATTCTGCTGACTGGGAAGATATTGGTAAATATGTTTTTTACTTATATGATTCTGCCAAAAAGCAATTATTACAAAGCAATGAATTAACCGATGATTTCAATATAAACTATACTTATCGCGGTCTTGATAACAACACTGTTTACTATATCAGATGTGTTGGCTTAACTGTAAATGGTATGGAACTTGATACAGGTTATGTTGAAATTACAGTTAAATTTGAAAATCCAAATCAATATGCCCGCCTTTATGCTACTCCGGTTCCCAAGCAGGGATGTGTGCAGGCAGCAACGAATATCATAATTATCCAGTACAACGGAACCGACAGCTTCGAATACATTGACGGCATGATCGACCTTCGCGGAAAAACACTGTATTACGATAAAGGATTCTTAATCAAAGATGATTTTACGGTTCTTATTCGTGGAATCAATCTTTGGCAGACGGCGGAAATTTTCAAAATGAGCAACGGTGAATCCGGACTCACATTAAGCTCCCGCATATATGATGAAGGAAAACTTCGTTTCAAATTAACAGTCCCTAACGGTATAAGTAATTATATTTTATATTCTGATGAGCAGGTATTTACCAATACTGATATGGTCACAGTTGCGATCAGAAGGAAAAATAACATATACCAAATAAAAGTATTGATAGAACCCGGAAATGTAAAAGAAGGAAATATGTGGTATGGAACGCTGCGTCCGCCAAGGCAATTAATGGATGATAACGATGTGTGGATCGACACTTCAGGCGATACTGCTGTTGTTCATAAAGATAATTACACAGCATTTCTGGGAAAAAATGAACCTTTCGTGGCAATATTAAATGATTTATGGTTAGGCGGTGATTAAGCATATGCTATTATGTGGCAGTAATTTTGTTGGTGGTGAATTCTCGTGTATTCTCACCCCAACTGGTATAGAAAATATTAATTATGTGGAGTTAAAGAATGGAATCTATGATGATCTGTACATAACAAGGGCAACGGATTTTGAATTAAACGGAGATTTTCCTGCTGAATGGGATTTTGATACGATACTCTGGGCTAAATTTAATCATACGACAAATGCCGGAAATGTGGATTGGAATCTGGAAACTACTTCTCATATTATTCTGAAAAGCAGACCTGAAGGAACATTTAAGTGGAAAACGATTGCCGTAAAAGAAACAAATACAATTGAAGATTTTGTTATCAATTATCCGGATTATTTTGTGGCTTCCGGGCAGACAATGGAGTATGCTCTCGTTCCCATTTTGTGGGGTATGGAAGGCGAATATGCTACCACAAGGGTTACTCCTAAATACACAAAAATGTTCCTGATTGAAGATAATATTGTCTGGGGAACGGAAATTACGGACGGCTTTTGTGATACGACACGTAATATTCCCTCCGCAAATGTTGAATTACTTCATAGCAAATATCCTGTCTTTGTAAGAAATGCAATTACAAATTATGATACCGGTAACTGTAAAGGCTCTTTTGTGCCGCTCGTAAATGAAGAAGGATGTGAATTAGCATATGACACGGAATATGATTATCAACGTATTAAATATCAGCATGAATTTATGGATTATATTTGTGACAGTATTCCAAAGATTTTAAAGTTACCTGATGGACATTTGTGGCTGATTCAGGTCACACCTAATCCTACTGATACAGCAAATCAGACTTATAATAACCGTGAGATATCATGGTCATGGGTTGAAGTTGGAGATGTCAACTCGGAGGAAGATTTGTATTATTTGGGTTTTTCAAATGTGGAACCGGAGTGGTGGAATCATGGCTGACATTATCACACATGAGGATCTGTTAATTGTTCTCCAGCATTCTTCTGATCCTCGATTAAAATTAAATATTGAAGTATTAGACTCAAACCAGAAAATCATAGACTCACTTAATTGTGGTATAACGAGCGGAAGTATGTCAATCAATGGGGAATCCGACATTCGGCGTACTTCCAGTTTTGTCGTTCAGCCAACTTTAAAGGAAAAAATAAAACTCACAGAAAGTAGTCTGCTGTGGCTGAATAAAGATATTAAAATGTCAGTCGGCTTATATAACTGCAGAACTAAACAATATAAATATTATCCTCTGGGCTGTTATGTTTACACCGATACCTCCGGAACATATGATGCAGCCACAGATAACCTTACAATTAACTGCTCCGATTTTATGAAGAAATTAGATGGCACCAAAAATGGTCAGTTAGGTGCATTGACCATAAGTTATCCAGCTTACGAAGAAAATCCGGAAACGGGCGAACCAATGAAATATAACATTATTCGTAATGTCGTGATCGAAACTCTGGAAAAAATGGCGCACATCACCAATCATAGAATAGACGACATCGGTGAATATAAAGCAATGCCGGAATACAATGAAAACTGGGAAGAATATCGCAGGGAAAATGACACTTGCCTGGCCATTCCTTTTGACCAGGAATTCTCCGCCGGGTGCAGCGTTCTTTCCATTCTCACCACCTTCCGTGACTTATACCCCAACTATGAAATGTTCTTTGACATGGAAAATAATACTTTTATATGCCAGCTAAAGCCTATGTGCTATGAAGATGATATATATTTAGACAATGATTTCTTACAGCGGGTGCTGATATCAGAAAATACTTCTGTGGATATGACTACTGTCAGAAACATTTGTGAGGTATGGGGACAGGTTATCGATGTGGATTATTACGGGGAAGAATGCTCTTACTTAAATAATGTTTATTCTTCCACCATAGCCGGATACGAAGAGGAATATTATAACGGTGATACGATCGGGTTAAAAATTCCTTCGGCAAATCAGGCTGATGCACAGATTAATATAAATGGTTTTGGTGCTATTCCTATCGTGAATGAAGCCAATGAGGAACCAATAAAGGCCAATGAAATGAAGCCTGATAACATATATGCCTTTAAAATCAGAAAAAAGCATATAGATAAACAGGATGTAATTAAAGCATATCTGTTAGGTCAGTGGCAGGTTCATGCAATCAACGTTTTAACAAACGGTAAGAGAAGTGGGAAATTTGTTACAAGTTCTGACGCCGAAGAATATGAGTTGTATTCCAAAGAATATTTTCAGAAATTTTATAATTGTGAACATGTTGACTTTACAATTATTGCAGACTCTCCTTTTACGGTAGAGAAGTTGGGAGAAATTGCCGATGTGAAAGTCAGTGGGGAATTTGAGAATATTACTTCCAACGATCTGGCTGCTGACAGAGCTAAGTGGGAAAACTGGAAGAATTGCCGATTAACAGATAATATTACAATTACTACTGCTCTCCTGCCTTTTCTTGATGTCAATAAAAAAGTCTCCTATAGACGGAGCGATTCTGACCAGGAATACCAATATATCATTTCTTCAATATCTCATGATTTTGCAGGATACACTACTACAATCACAATGTATCGCTTCTACCCTCTTTACGAAATGCTGCTCAAAGAATCCGGCCATCATAAAGTGTTGTCCGAATTTAGTCATGGCGTCCTCAGCAAATATACACATGAAGAACTTGCTGCTGTTATTAGCGGGGATAAATTATAGTTATTTTCAAAGACTCATCCGGATGAATGGGTCTTTCTCTTATAAAAAGGAAAGGAGGATTTCATGTCAGACTTTAGCACATATAAGAAACTTGAATTACCGGCAACGCCGGAGAAATATAATATTCAGGTTTTTAACAAAAACAATATGATAATTGACTCAGAATTACATAAACTGGATTTTAAAAATCAAAGCCAGGATGAGTTACTTGCAGTGACAAAAGAATTATTAAACTCTGAGATATCAAGGGCTGCCGCAAAGGAAGATAAAATAAGCCAGGATTTAGATGCCGAGACAACCAGAGCTGTAGAAACTGAAAATAACCTTTCTGACAATATTATGACTGAGCGCGATCGGGCTATTGAATCAGAAAACAGTATTCGGGAAAATCTATCTGAACACAACATCTCAGATTCTTCTCACAACGATATACGTGATTCAATTTCATCTCTCACAGCAAGATTAAATGCGCTGGCAGACAGCGATGACACTACGCTTGATCAGCTTAGTGAAATTATTGCTTATATTAAGAATAATAAGACTCTGATAGATGGCATCACTACAAGTAAAGTAAATGTGTCGGATATCATTGATAATCTTAATTCTATTGCTTCGGACAAACCTTTGTCAGCAAAACAGGGGAAAATGTTAAAGGACCTGATGTCAGACTTCGTGGACACGATACCTGCCAAAGTAAGCCAGCTTGAAAATGACAGCGGGTACCTGAATCCGGGAGAAAAAATAGCAATATGGACTGATGACGAAG
>CALDLG010000164.1 GCA_937910785.1 uncultured Lachnospiraceae bacterium
GACGGGGTTGATGATTTTCAGACAAAACAGCCCTTTTTGTGTTTTGCTTTCCAGCGTTATGACTTTATCCTGTTTTTCTGTTTCACGACAGGCCTCCGCCGCATTATCGAGCGCATTTGCAAAGAGCGCGCAGATATCGGTTGGTTCAAAAGGAAGTTCACCGGGAATATCGATGGAATGTGCCAGTTGTATACCGTAATGGTTCAGCTGGTTTTCTTTTATGGTCAAAACCGCATTGACTGTTGTGTCGCCGCAATAGTGGAGCGTCTGTGTAAATGTCGGGTTAGAAATAAGGTCATCAAAATAACGCGGCTGTTCTGTGGGCGGGAGCGCGGAAAGGGTCTGTAAATGATTCACCATATCGTGTTTGAGGCGTCGTATTTCGAAATACTGTTGATCTAACGTTTCATAATACTGCCGGTTGATATCCGCCAGGACACGCTGCTGTTCCAGTTTCCGCTGTCTGGTCAGTACCGTAATCGTCCATAGCAGGCCGATGGAAGAAAAAATGGAAATGATCAGCAGAGCGGCGTAGTCCTGATGATAATGGTACGGATAAGGGTTCCAGAAGGATATATCATAAAGAAGAACCAGACAGAATACGGTACAGACCGGCGGCATGGTGAGCAGAATCAGCAGCAGCCACATGCTGTCCGAGAGTTCATAATCCGGATCGGGAGCAAAAATTCTGGTTTCCAGAAAAAGAAAAAGGAGAAAAGGAAACGTACTGACATAACAAATCAGTGTGCTTTTTTGGACGAGAGCCTCTTTGAGCAGAGGATCGCTCAAATGATCTATTTTTCTGAGGAAGGAATTGCGCAGATAATTATCCCGCAGTGCGTTAAAGGAAATCATCGTGCTGAAAAACAGAAGCGTAATTGCTGTTTTTTTATAGATACTTCCTTCACAGGTATAAAATATGACAAAAAGGAAACAGGTGAATACGGGCAGAATATTGAGAAAATCGCCGAAAAAAATTGTCACATGGGCCAACATCATACACGCGAAAAAAAGTAGAAGCCGACGAAAGCGTTTTTCAGATACGCCAATCAGCGTCCTGACTGCGCTCTGCAAAAGAAAGGCATTCAGAATAGCGATCAGAAAATACAGCAGATTGTAAAATATTTGAGCATTCATCATGAAAGCCTCCGTTTTTATTTCATTTATGATTCTTCCGATTTCCTTTGCGGTGCTTCGCTTAAGATGGAACGGGCGATTCCGGCGGTAGCACGCGCTTTGTACTTTCTGCTGCAGGGAAGTGTGTGATTCGGCAGAAGGATGAAATCTTTACCCAGTCTTTCCACATGTTCCGGATTGATTAAGAATCGCTGATGGATTCTGAGGAAGCGGTTACCCAGCCGCTCTTCAATCTTGTCCAGTCTGTCGTAAAAAGGATATTCTGCATTTTTCGTGACGAGGGAGACGAGCCGCTTATCGGAATAGAAATACAGGATGTCATGCAGATGGAAACGCCAGATGCCATCCGCATTTTTCAGGAGAAAGACTTCCTTTTCTTCCTGGGCCATTTTCACGCGGACCCGGTGTAGCAGATCGAACAGCTTCTGCGTTTTGACGGGTTTCATGATATAGTCGAGAGCGCCTGTCCGGTAGCCGTCGAAGACATAATCGGCATAGCCCGTGACGAATACAATCATCAGATTTTTATCGAATTCCCGGATTTTCTCCGCGCATTCCATGCCGTTTAATCCGTCCATTTCCACATCGAGAAATAACAGGTCAATTTCTCCGGGATGTTTTTTCAGCCAGGAGACGGCTCCTGCACCCGTGGAAAATTCATAGACAATTTCTTCCGTATTTTCCATCAGAACTTTTTCCAACAATATATGAAGCGCGTCTCTTGCCGCCGCTTCGTCATCACAGATCGCAACACGCAGCATTTCAGATCCCTCCTGTAACTGTATCTATTTTATCATAGTTTTTGTAAAAAGTAAGTTTTCTTATTCCATACGGCGGACCAAACTTTACAGGAAATTCGTCAAACTTTACATTTTTCGCAGGCCCATGCCAAACTTTACGGCGTAATGCGCAATTATAACATCGTACGAAATGCTGCCTTTCGATTTATGGTATGGTGGTTTTGTTATAACAGGGAATTGTGAGGCGGGCTATGGAAAACCGGCCGTTGTGCAATACGGACAAATCGTCGCAGGGCCCGCTTTCGCTACATTGTCGCACGTAACGGCACATAAGGCTAAAGTACAGCGCCTAAGTGCCGACGGCTCCCAAGTGCCCTGCTCGTGATATTGTCCGTACTGCACAAATGGGTTACGGGAACGAACGGACGGTCTCGCAATTCCCTGCCTGTTATAAACACGAAAGGAGAGGAATCATTATGCTATATGTAAAAAATCTTTACAAATCCTATGAAACGGGAAAAATCAAATATCCGGTATTAAAGGGAATCGATTTTCATGTGGGGAAAGGGGAATTCGTGGCCGTTATGGGTCCGTCGGGATCCGGAAAGACCACGCTGCTTAACTGCATTTCCTGCTATATTCCATTTGAGGAAGGCGAGATTACGCTGGGAGGAAAATCTCTGGCAGGACTGAACGAGGAGGGACTCGCGAAGATCAGAAACGAGAAACTGGGCTTCGTATTTCAGGATTTCATGTTGTTGGACGGACTGACTGTCCGGGAAAATATTCTTGTACCCCGGATTGTGCAGGAAGAGGTCGGCCCGGATGCGGAAGCGCTTGCGGATGAACTCGTATCGTTGTTTGGCATCAGCCATATTATGAACAAGTATCCGGCGGAAATCTCCGGTGGGGAAAAACAGCGGGCCGCTGTGGCAAGAAGTCTGATTAACCGTCCGCTTATGATTCTGGCCGATGAGCCGACGGGAAATCTGGATTCCAAATCGAGCCGCGCCGTCATCGAGGCTTTTGGCAGCGCAAGGGAGAAAATGAAAGCGACGATTTTCATGGTGACCCATGACAGCTTTGCGGCATCCTTCTGCGACCGGGTGATACTTTTTAAGGACGGAAATATCTATCGTCAGATGGAACAGTCCGGAAGCCGCAGGGAATTTCAGGATGAGCTGCTGCGTGTTATTAAGGAAATGAGCGATCAGGAGGTGAGCGCATGAGGCGGGAAAAAATGATACAGGCGCACCCGAAAGAGCCGGGAGCGGAATCGATACGTACCATGAAGAAAATGGAACAGAAGCTGCAGCGTGCAGGCAGAAAACATGCGAAGCTGTATCTGTTCTGCAATTTCATGGCGCTGATGATTATTTCGGCGTATGCGGCCCTGATGTTTTCTCCCACGATACAGACGGTTTTCCCGCCGGAAGGAGACAGCAGGAAACAGATGAATATGATCTTTGTCATGACATTGTTTGGGTGCGTGATTTTTACCCTTTATGCAACAGGACTCTTTTTCCGGCATAAGTCGAGACAGCTGGGCATTCTGATGGCGCTTGGCGCTTCCAGAAAAAAACTTTTTCCTGGCCTGTTCCGGGAAGTATTTCTGTTAAGCAGCGTTTCCAGTGTGGTTGGTCTCATAGCCGGTTTTCCGCTTGTATGGCTGATCTGGAGCGCATGCAGATTGTTTTTGGTGGACAGCCCGGAGATGGCGCTTCGGTTTGATTTCAAATGTCTTACCGTTTCCATTCTTTTCTGGATGCTGGCGACGGGATCTGCATGTCTGAACGCAGTAAGATATGTCAGAAGAACCAATATTATGGAAGTCATCAGGGAAGAGCATATTAATGAACCGGTAAAGGAACTGGGGAAATGGTGCGGTCCGGCCGGCGGCCTGTTGATTCTGGCCGGCGCGGTTATAGGATATGGAGCCCCTGCATTCTGGCAGAAAGTGATGAGTGCTTATCCGCCAGCCTGGCTCGGTGTTTTATATGCGCCTGTTTTTGTCGGGCTTTATATGGTCATGCTGCATACGGTGGTGAACGGCTGGGGAACGGGATTGGGCATGTCCGCCCGGAAAAGGATGCCGTACAGAAATATTATTTCCCGTAGTATGATGAAATTTCAGGGAAAGCAGACCGTAAATAATCTGATTATTGTAACGATTCTGGTGGCGGGAGCCTGCTTTGCGATTTTTTATCTGCCGACATTGTCTTCCAGTGCGTTGCTTGAATATGCGCAGCGTTCCTATGATTATTATTACGAATACCGTCTGGACCAGAATGTGCCGTCCAAAGAGGAGGTAAAAGCGCTTGCGAAGGAGCATGGGCTTGCGTTGAAAGACTGGGAAACATGCGAATATATTACAGTAGGCGCCGGCCATGACAGGATGGTGGAAGAAGCGGACGGAAAGCATTTTCATATAGAATATAAGCCTATAAGCAGTGAGCTCACGCTGCTTTCCGAAGATGCGTATGCGCGGCTGACCGGTGAGCCGGCAGAGATTATGCAGGGATCTTATCTCGTTGTTACGAATCAGGAGGAGTCTTCAGTTGTGGCCAATGAAGGAGCCGGCCATCTGACCAATATGACTACCAGAAAGCAGATTACGACCGCATTTGCCGGCTATCTGCACAATGACCTGCTTTCGGGCAGGAGAAGTCTTGCGGTGGTAAGCAATGAGGATTATGCGCTTTTGGAGGAGGGACTTTCCAACGAATGGAGGGGGGTTATGGTGCGGTTTGGGATAGACGGAAAGGATTCCTATGAATTTGCAAAGGACCTTTACCGCAGGTTTGTATCTTCTTTCGATGAAAGCTGTGAAATTTCCTGTTATTATGACCGGGTCGAGCAGATCATGACGCAGGAGGCGGGAGAAGAATACTGGGGCGATTCAGATCCGTTCACGCTTCTTTCCTACGACGAGATGGAATCCTCTCACTTCAAACTGAGCTGGCGGTATCAGCCCAAATTCAGGATTCTGGATCAGAACGATTTTCTTGTCAATATGTCGGTATTTTTTATGATGTTCTTTTTTATCTTTATTGTATGTCTTACGACAGCGCTCATTATCTGTTATACCCGCTGTCAGACCATCGCGATGAATAATCGCTATATTTTTGACGATCTGAGGAAGCTCGGAGCCTCGCCTGCTTTTTTGGAAAAAGAAGTGCGCAGCCAATGCGGCAATGTGTTTCGAATTCCGGCGCTTGTAGGAATGACGGCCATGTATTTCTTTTATGGCATGATTCTTTATGCCAATGATAGAAAGATTACCATCTCGGAGCTGACCGGAATGGGTGTCTGTTTCGGAATCCTTATTCTGATTGGGGCTGTGTTTGTCCTGCTCTGCCGAATTACTGTGAAAACTCTGAAAAAACAGCTGCAAATCGGATAAAAAAGGAGGAAATATGTCAGAATACGGAAAATGATGCAAATTTGATGCAAGTTGGTATTAAAATAATATAATAAACTTCCGCCAAAGATTGGAATCATATTCTGATAACCGGGCGCTCATTCTCTCAGGCGGGCCTGCTTTGGGAATTGGCGCAGGGTGGGACCGGGGGAGGGTGGAACGAAAAGGAAAGGAGGACATATGTTTGATGAAATTTTCCAGATTATTGGGTACTTTCCTGTTGGCATTTTGCATCTTTGGTGCCGCAAGACTGGACTGTCAGGCGGTTCAGTATGATTATGCGCCTCTTGAGACGCTTCCGGCCGGCGCCAATCCGTCGGATTATATCGCGCTGGGGATGAAAGAGGAAAGCTATATTGTACGGCCCGGCGATACGCTTTGGGGGATTTCAAGGCGATTTTGGGGAACCGGGACGAAGTATGAGCGTATTTTGCAGGAAAATCAGGATATGATATCGGATGCAGAGCTACTGATGCCGGGAGATGTGCTTGCGCTTTCGGAGAAGCTTTATATTCCGAGGGACCGGTATGACCGGGGCGGTCTCAGAACCGCGGGATTTCACATTGCGACGCCCGATATGGTACAGCACAGTTATTTTCTGGAGAACGATATGGATGTGGATAATGCCGCTTCTACCGATATCAGTGTCTATTCCCTTCCGGTCACCAATACGATGGGGGAAAACGCGCTGACGGCAACGGAAGAGGACTGGGAGGCATTTATGACGGAGGCTATCCGGTGCAGCGAAACCTGCGGCGGCAGGGTGTCCGCATTGCGGTTTGAAAAATACACGCTGGAGGACGGCTGTGACCTGTGCGGCTATTCCTTTGATTTCGATTTGGGAGGAGCCATCAAAGAGTATGTTGTATTTTACCGGTTTGGCAGGCAGAATATGGTGGAGGTTATCGGGAAGCGGAGTCGGGGAAAGGGAGAAGAGCAGGATACCATGCTGATTGACGTGACTCGCTATATTGCGGCCAGTTTCGAAGATTTCGGGGGAAAGGCCGGCATGGGATATGCGAAAATGGCGGACTATGTCGGGGCATATGACTGGAATTATCCGGAGCTGCATAACCCGTTCACTTCAGCGATGAAGAATTATGTAGGAGGCGCGGCGGAAAGGCCGAAGGAAAATCATCCGGAGGATTATGAAATTGTGTGGGCGGAGCCTCGGTTCGAGCAGGCTGTGCGCGATTCGCTGATCGAACTCTGGAAGCTTACGGACGAAGAAAAGGAGGCCTTTCTGAGTCGGCCGGTGATGGCAAGTGATCTTGCGGTTATTACGGATATCAGCTGTACGTTATATAAGCCCGGTAACTGGCATGCGGACGATGATCCGGAATCGAAGGGCGGTCCGGTATTATACATAAGCCTGAACGGACATATGGAGAAGATTTATCCCGGAGAAGAAACCGGCTTTTCCTATGAGGATCTGGGATGGTTCCGGGAAGCGAAAGAACTGGAGATATGGAACTGCGGTGTGAAGGACTATTCTTTTATCTCCAACTTGATGCATTTAAAGTCACTTAGCCTGATGGCTGATGAAACGGTGGAGGATATCAGTTTTCTTGCATCTTTAAAGGAAGTGCGGACGCTGCAGCTTCTTGGTGTATACAGTGGTGTGGAAGGTAAGCCTGCGGGATTTCTGGAAATAACCGATTTATCTGTGCTGAAAAGCTGTAAGGAGCTGCGGTATCTGTGTCTGCGCTCACCGCAGGTAACGGACTATTCTTTTTTGAAGGAATGTCCGGAAATCTGTACGCTGAATCTTTCCGGAGAATGGAACGGGCAGGAGCCTGTTCTGCCGGATCTGGAACTGCTTCCAAACGCCAGATTTCTTGAATTTTACGGAGAAAGCTATCGGTTTGAGTCATAGCGCGGATCGGCCGGCTGGCACAGGGGCGGGAGGAATCTGTTACTTATTCCGCAGACGGGAGGCCGCTTGAATAGTGCAGTGTATAATCTTCTGTGATAAAAACCGCCTCCACATTGTCAAGCGACTCAATAAGCCGCATGCCTTCCTCCGGGCCCAGAACGAAACAGGTGGTGGAAAGGGCGTCGCCTGCCGCAGAGGAGTCCGAAAGAATCGTAACGCCAAGAAGACCGTTTCGGACAGGATAGCCGTCTGCGGTGTCAAGGATGTGATGATACAGCACGTCATCCTCGTAAAAATACCGTTCATAGACGCCGGAGGATACGACGGACCGATCGGAAACGGATAAAACGGTAATCGGCGTTCCCTGTTTGTCAAAGGGGGTCCGGACGCCGAACCGGAATGGCGCGCCGTCCGGCTTTGTGCCGACTGCCAGCAGATTGCCGCCCAGATTGATGATGGCGTTTTGAACACCCTGTGAAAGAAGATATTCTTTCAGTTGGTCCGCAATATAGCCCTTGGCGATGAAGCCGAGGCTGATCTGGCTTTCAGGGTCAAGAAGTGTGACCGTATTGCCCTCCATGCGCAGATTATGATAATTCACGTGACGGAGCGCTTCAGCGACAGCGGCGCTGTCCGGAATTCGATTTTCCTTTGGGGATATGTCCGTCGGAGTGCCGGTCCGGGAAGCGTCCGGCAGGCCGGACGAAGAAGACTGATCGGGGAAGAAGTCCTCCGGATGAAAATCCCACAGCCGGCTGACCGTTTCCATGGTAAGGTCAATGCGGCCTTCGCTCATTTCACAGTAAGAAATGGCCATCTGCAGCAGCTGTGCCGTTTCATCAGAGACATTTACGGGCATCCCGCCGCTGTGATTGATGTTCCAGATATCCGAGTCCTCGACGGAAGGGCTGAGCATTTTTTCATATCTCTCCGCAAGCGTCATACATTCGTTCAGACAGTCTTTTTTCCCGGAATCATAAATCGTAATCTGAATGACCGTATCGAAATAGAAGCCGGTTTGTGTAAGCGGTTCCCCGGCGGCTCCACAGCCGCTTAATCCAAAGCAGAGCAGGAGCGCGGTGAGAGCGCAAAGTATTTTTTTCTTTTTATTTTTCAAATTTCTGATCATGAATGCTGCTCCTTTCCGGCATGTTATGCCGGATCTGAAATGGGAATCACGATTTGTCTGCGCAGATATTTCCAGACTGTGGGAAGTTGTCAAGCCTGTCGTTTCGTGATAAAATAACTCTGTTCATTTATTCATATTATAATAGACAGAAAGATTTTTTTCCATGTTAATCCTTTACGTCGGAGCAGTTTTTAACGATGAGAAAATCACATAGTTGGTTTTTCATCTGCGATCATGGTACATTTGAGGCTCTGATCCGGATTAAATGAAAGAAAGGGGAATAAGCGCAGAAATGAGATTACCGGGTGATGATGGAAGAAGCGGATCGGGGCGTTCGACGATCTATATGATGATTGGTGTATCCGCTTTTATTTTGATTTTACTGCTTGCCGTTACGCGAAACAACAGTGATAAGAAGGAGAAAAACAGCGATTATGTTAAAGAAGCAATGCAGCAGCAACAGGAGGAGGACGCCGTGGAACCGGAGGCAGAGCCGGAGCAAAAGCTGCGTGCCGAGGATCTGAGCTTCTGGGATATGTATCCGGCGGAAAGCCCGGAGGACGTTTCAGAAAGCAGGCTGGAGGGCGGACAGGAAGAGGAGAATTATCCGGAACCGGAGGATGAGGAGAAACAGAGCAAAGATACTTCGAATAAGCAGGAAGTTGTGCAGGAAGACCCTTCTCTGGACGGAAAGCATACACTGGTGAAATCTTCCGACGGGACCGAAGAGTGGGTCCTGATCAGTCCGTATCTGGATAAAAATACTTATGACTTCAGCAATCTTTCGGAAAGCGCGAATTTGCGAAAGTATACGGAAAACGGGAAGAAGATTTCCCGGATCGGCGTGGATATCTCGAAGCATAACGGGTCGGTTAATTTTCGAAGCATAAAGGCGGCAGGCGTGGATTATGTCATGCTGCGCCTTGGAGCGAGGGGATACAGCACGGCGCAGATTACGCTGGACGATAATTTTGTGGAAAATATGGAAGCGGCCATCGAAGCGGAGCTGGATATCGGCGTTTATTTTTACTCTCAGGCGGTGACGCAGGACGAGGTGATACAGGAGCTGGCTTTTGTTTTGCAGAATCTGGAACCCTACAGGGCGCATATTACCTATCCGGTGGCCTTTGACATGGAAAACGTGGCAAACGATAAAGCAAGAATTGACGGACTTTCCAGAGACGATAAGACGGCGCTTGCGGTATCATTTTTAAGCGGCGTGGAGTCGGCAGGCTATATTCCCATGGTTTACGGCAATAAGGAGTGGCTCATCAAAAACGTGGATCTGGCCCGGCTTCAGGACTTTGACGTATGGCTTTCTCAGGAACAGGATGTTCCCGATTTTCCGTATCAGTTTGCCATGTGGCAGTATACGACGACCGGCGTATTGAACGGCGTCACGGGCGATGCAAGTCTGAATCTCTGTTTTGTCAGCTATTCGGACAGATAGTGTTCGATCTTTGGTGAAATCTGAATGGCGGTGTACAGGTCGGCATAAGCGGCAGGCGACATCCCTTCCATGTAGTTTGGGGTATAGGCCTTGTCCACGCCGGCCTTTTTCAGCAGATCAACTGCCTTATTGTAGGCGATGGCCGCCTCCGTTTCCGTCGGATAGACGCCTACGGTGTAATTTCCCTTCACATGAATTCTGGTCCGGTAGAACCGCTTTCCATTTCGCAGGAAGGAAGAAACGCCATGGAAGGCATTCAGGATTTCAATATTTTCATAGCGGAAATCATTCGTATTTCCGTTGATAAAACGATAATCTTTGTTCAGCACAGCATAATTTTTGATGCCGTAGCGATTCATGATATTCATCTGCATCCCGTAATCCGCAACGAAATAATGGCCTCCCCTGCAGGATATCTTGTGATTGGAATAATAAAACAGGTCGTCTTTGTCGAAGATGAAAAAATGCGCCGGGGAAAAATAGTAATAGAAGAAGGACGGACGGATATAGATCGGGTTGGCAAAGTAAATGCCGTTATCCCGGAAATTGATCAGACAGACCCATTTTTCGAACAGGAGAACGGAAGCTTCATCGTAATGATCGAGCGAAACGACGGCATTCTGTAAAATATGATTTGCGAGCGCATAAGCTCCATGCGCCGCTTCTGACGAGGCATAGCTACCAAGGCTGATATGCTTTGCGCGATAAGTTATAGAGGAACGGTAATAAACCGTTCCGTTTTTCTTTTTGGCCGTATAAACACCGGGCAGCTTGGGCATCGTCAAATCTCCAATCTCTTGAAATATTTCTTAATATTGGCATTAGTATAACATATTTTTCCGGAGTTCTGTATAAAATATTACAGATGTATTACAGACTGAGAATTTTTTAGATGTCTGTGGAGCGTGATCTGAGAAATGTGATATCTCAGCTGTCCGACAGAAGTTTCGGGATACCGGAATGCCCTGTGTGGAGACAAGCTAAGATCAGCAGAATGAATGGAGATGGGAGAACCGTATGTATAGAAGATGCCTGACGAAGCTGTTACTGACAAGTATGATTTTTATGATGTCGTGGATTTGCCTCAAGGAGCTGCAGATTAACCGGATTGCGGCGACGCAGGCGTTTCGGATGGAGTATCTGACGGCAACGGAGGAAGAGGATAAGAAGAGCTTTCTGGAAGTGGTGGCCTGTGTTGCGTCGGGACAGAGGGTCGTGGATTATGAGGTACTGGAAAAGGAAATGAAGTATCACCTGTCGGATCAGGATTATGATTCTCTGCTCAGAATCGTGGAAGCGGAAGCGGGCGGCGAGGATTCGGACGGCAAGCTTTTGGTGGCCAATGTGGTGTTAAACCGCGTCAATAATGAAAACTTTCCGGATACGGTGACGGAAGTGGTCATGCAGAAGGAACAGGGCGTAGCACAGTTTTCTCCGACCGTGGACGGGCGTTTTCAGAACATAACGGTCAGTCAGGAGACCTATGAAGCGGTGGAAAGGGCGCTTTATGGGGAAGATATTTCTCAGGGCGCACTATATTTCTGCGCGAGAAAGAAAGCGGATTCTACGAAAGTAAAATGGTTCGATCAGAAACTGACCCGACTTTTTACCTATGGGAATCACGACTTTTTTCTTTAAAATTCTTCATGGCCGTTTCAGGACAGTCTCAGAAAGGACGTACTGAGAGGGCATACTGCGATTTTCCGGATTGCCATTGCGAACAGTTGGTGATATAATCTGATTGTATGCGGATACGGGGCGGACAGATCCGGTGCTGCAGGCTCCGCATGCGTAATTATGAGGGTTGCGTATGCCTGAATTGGCTGAGCGGAAATGGAGGATGAAATGAAAGAAGAAACTGCAAAATTTAAAAAGTATGGAAAAATATTCTGGATACTGTTATTCGGACTGGGCTTTGGACTGCCTTTTCTGATTTCTCTGATCTTATGTCTGTTTTCGGAGGGACCTTTCCGGTTTGATGTCTTTATTCCGATCGGGCTTGTTTTTTCGTTTCTGGCATGGGCTATTCTGTTGATGATGATAGGCTACGGCACGTTTACTTCTATGATCGTCAACCGCACCGCGAAAGGAATCGACGCGCTTCCCTACTGCTTTAACAGCTCCTTTACCAGCAGAGGAAACATCCTGTTCATCGATGTGGAAGGCGGCATGATCGGTTACATATCAGCTTATAATCCGACGGAAATTCAGGTGTTCAGTGCATCCCGTATTGAAAAACCGGAGACGGTCGCATCGACCATGTCAGGGGTGCGGTTTGTATTCTATCTGGATGGGAAAAAGATGACGATTTATACCTTAATCAGTAACCGTGCGGTGAATCTTAAATCGGGGACCGGCGCGGAGGCGATTTCCAAAGCGGATACCTTCGTGGAGCTTTTGCTTGCCGCGAAAAGGAATGCGGAGGCGAAGAGATAATGAATCCGATGTATTATCTGCCGGAGATCATTGTCGTAATCGTCATCGGCGCGGCTTTAATCTGGGGATTTTTCCTGATAAGGGAGCTGCTCCGGGTCAGAAGAAACGCATCCACCTGTATGTACTGCAAAGCGGAGGCGGTTAAGGACTCCGGACATATTTACTGGTTTTTACTGCCTATTTCTTTCGGGGACACCTATGATGAGGAGGAGAAGTTTCTGATCTCCAATATGAGACCGATTATGGGGAAGGACCAGATCCCTACGGGACAGCGTGCCTGTAAGGCAGAGGTTTTTCACTGCACGCGCTGCAATAAGAGGCAGGTCGATATAGAAGATTTTCTTCAGGTCCGGGGAGAGGAATACCCGAAGGGACATTATACATTTGCTTATGAACATTTTAAACATCTGCTGGAATCCTGGGACGGAATGGAAGAGAAGATGTACCGGGGTTCCCGAAATGCATAGAAATACGGTATAATCGGGGGATGACTGAAATGAAGAAAAGGATAAAAAAAGCACTGGAATTTATCGTTGTGGTCATTGCGCTGGTGATCGGCGTGCTGACCGCAAAGAGCCTTTCCATCGAATCGATGCTGCGGGGGAAGGAAGAGGCGGTGACACTGGCCATGACCGAAGAGGGGATTGCGGAGGATTATGTCGGACTGCCCGCGGCCGACGATATTCCGAGAATTGAAGATGCGCAGATGTGGGAGGATACCTGGCAGACGAGCTGTGTGACGGTCGAGCCGACGGATATTATTCCAACGGGAATCGGTGTCCGCAATACCTGGGTTTCCGCTTATACAAGCAGCAGGAGAGGCGGTCAGAGATATCGCGCCGACGTTTCACAGATGGCCTGGGATGTGTTCGGAGAGTATGGAGAGTATTTCCTGATTCAGTTGCCGGATCAGTCTTATATTCTTGCACAGATGTCCGCGGATGACGCGAAGAAGATTAAATCCGGCAAGGAAACAGTGCTTCCGATCGGAAGAAAAGCAGGCGTTCACAGACAGGCTCTTCCTCAGATAGAAGATCTCTGCCGGGAATATGACGCCAATACGGAAGGTCTGTTTTACTGTATCAATGATCGATGGAATGAGAGCCATGATCTGTTGGTTCAGATCGTGCGCATCGGTTCCGCTTTTCTGATTGCGATCGTGCTTGGCACGATACTGATTACGGTCGTTGGGAAGATCTTCAAAGAAAAAGAAGAAGAATGAAAGGCATGGTTTTGGGAATGGAAGTTTTATACAAAAGTACAAGAGATGATAACCAGAAGGTACAGGCTTCACAGGCGATTTTAAAGGGGCTTTCCGGAGATGGCGGGCTTTTCGTGCCGGATCATATTCCTGCGCTCGACAGGCCGTTAAAGGAACTGGCCAAAATGAACTATCAGGAGACCGCTTATGAAGTCATGAAACTGTTTCTGACGGATTTTACGGAGGAAGAACTGAAAGACTGTATCGCGAAGGCTTATGATTCCAAATTTGATACGGATGAGATCGCGCCTCTTGCGGAAGCGGACGGAGCCTTTTATCTGGAGCTTTTTCATGGGGCAACGATTGCGTTTAAGGATATGGCGCTGTCGATTCTGCCGCATCTGATGATCACCTCTGCGAAGAAAAATCAGGTGAAAGAGGAGATCGTTATTCTGACGGCGACCTCCGGCGATACGGGGAAAGCGGCTCTGGCGGGATTTGCGGATGTGGAAGGAACGAAGATTATCGTATTTTATCCTAAGAACGGTGTCAGCCCGATTCAGGAGAAGCAGATGGTGACCCAGAAAGGAAACAATACCTTCGTTGTCGGGATTCATGGAAACTTCGACGATGCCCAGACCGGAGTCAAGAAGATTTTTTCCGATAAAGAGCTGGAGCAGAAAATGCTTGGAAAAGGTTTTCGTTTTTCCTCGGCCAACTCCATTAATATCGGACGTCTCGTGCCTCAGATCGTTTATTATGTATATGCTTACGCGAAGCTTTTGAAGAATGAAAGAATTGCGGACGGAGAAGAGATAAATGTCGTTGTACCGACAGGAAATTTCGGCAATATTCTCGCCGCTTTTTATGCGAAAAATATGGGCGTGCCGATCGGGAAGCTGATCTGTGCCTCCAATGAAAATAAAGTGCTTTATGATTTCTTCCGTACCGGAAGTTATGACCGCAACAGGGAATTTATGCTGACAAGCTCACCGTCAATGGATATTCTGATTTCAAGCAATCTGGAGAGGCTCATTTACCGCATTGCAGGCGATGATGCAAAACGAAATGCAGAGTTTATGACATCATTGTCGCAAAATGGCCGGTATCGAATTACGGAGGAAATGAGCCGCCAGTTAGAGGATTTCTATGGAAACTATGCGGATGAACAGGAGACCGCGGACCGGATTAAGGCGCTATATGAAAAAACCGGCTATGTGATCGATACGCATACGGCTGTGGCGAGCGCAGTGTATGAGAAATATAAGGCGGATACGAAAGATGCAAGGAAAACGGTGATTGCATCCACCGCCAGCCCGTTTAAATTTACGAGAAGCGTTATGAACGCCGTCGATCATAAGTATGACAGCATGTCGGATTTTGAGCTTGTGGACGAGCTTTCCGGACTGGCAAACGTAAAGGTGCCCAGGGCGATCGAAGAAATCAGGACGGCGCCCGTTATACATGATACGGTGTGTGAGAAAGAGGAAATGAAGGAAACGGTAGAAAAAATTCTTGGGATTTAGAGAAAAAGGAGAGAAGAAAAATGTACAGTTTCATTGATTTTCTATGCGTGATCGGAGGCGGTTATCTGGTATACGCGGGGATTGTAATGAAAACGCAGGGAAAGATCGTAAATAATGTTGTGATGAATAAAGGCGCGGATGAGAGCGCGCTGCGTGATAAGGAAGGATTTATTAATTATCTGTATATTAAGCTGATTGCAGCCGGAGCCGTCATTATCTTAGCCGGGGCTGCCAATGTTATCAACGATCTGACAATGCATTCGGCAATCATATCCACGGCGGCAGGCTGTGCGTTTGCGGTGGCGATCATTGTATATGCGGTGTTTGTAAATAAGGCATTAAAAAAATTTCTGAAAAGTCCGCGCGGATGAATCGGAAAATAAAAGTTCCTGGGCTCTGAAAGAGATTCCGGGAACTTTTCATTTTTGAATAACAGTTATCGCTTCTCCATTGGAATGTATTCTCTGTCCTCGCCAATCGGTTTATAGGCCGGACGGATAATTTTTCCGTTATTTGCCAGCTCTTCCATTCGATGGGCGCTCCACCCCGCGATTCTGGCAATCGCAAAGATCGGTGTATATAATTCCATCGGCAGATTCAGCATATGATATACAAAACCGGAATAGAAATCCACATTGATGCTGACACCTTTGTAGATCTGTCGTTCTTTGGCTATGACTTCGGGGGCAAGACGCTCCACGAGAGAGTAAAGCGCAAATTCATCATGCAGTCCTTTTTCCTCGGACAGCTGTTCTACGAAGGACTTAAAAATAACCGCTCTTGGGTCCGATTTGGAATATACCGCGTGGCCGACGCCGTAAATGAGTCCGGCGTGGTCAAAAGCTTCCTTGTGCAGCAGCTTCGTCAGATAGCGGCTGACCTGTTCCTCGTCCTTCCAGTCGGTGACTTTATGCTTCATATCGTCAAACATCTGTACCACCTTGATGTTGGCGCCCCCATGTCTCGGTCCTTTCAGGGAGCCGATTGCCGCGGCGATGACGGAGTAGGTATCCGTCAGGGAAGAGGTGACAACATGCGTTGTAAAGCTGGAATTGTTACCGCCGCCATGTTCCATATGAAGTACGAGCGCGATGTCGAGAATTTTGGCTTCCAACGGTGTGTACTGACTGTCCGGCCTCAGAATATGTAAAATATTTTCTGCCGTAGACAATTCCGAAAGCGGTTGGTGAATGAAGAGACTTTTTCCGTCATGATAGTGACTGAATGCCTGATAACCGTAGATGGAAAGCAAAGGAAAGAGGCTGATAAGCTGCAGACACTGTCTGAGAACATTGGGAAGCGAGGTATCATCCGCTCTGTCATCATAAGAATACAGGGTTAAAACGCTCCTTGCCAATGTATTCATCATATCGTTGCTTGGCGCTTTCATAATAATATCGCGTACAAAGCTGGTAGGAAGGGAGCGGTAGCTGGCTAAAAGCGATTTAAACATTTCCAGCTCTTTTTCATCCGGCAGCTTGTCAAAAAGCAATAAATAAGTGGCTTCTTCATAGCCGAAATGGCTGTCTCTGGCAAATCCGTTAACGAGGTCTTTGACATCATATCCCCTGTAAAAAAGACGTCCATGCGTTGGTACCTGAACACCATCTACGACTTTGCTCGCCCGCACATCCGAGATATGCGTGAGTCCTGCCAGAACGCCTTTACCGTTCAAATCTCTCAGTCCCCGTTTGACATCGTATTTGGTAAATAGATCCGTATCAATAATATCTGCCTGTTTACTCATATTAGCAAGACGAAAAATTTCAGGTGTGATTTCCGAATAACTGTTATGATCCATGACATACATAAGATAGGCCTCCTTTCAAATAATGGTGAATTGCAACGTAAGCTGTCAAGCATAGCCTGACATTATAGATAAAGCAGAATTGACAACTTATATTTATTATAGCATGAAATTTTCATGAAAAAAAATAATGTTTAAAAATTTTAGAAAGTTTTAACATATTGAACAGCTGTATTTTGATTGTATGTTGCGTCGGATGCGAAAAGGTATTAGAATATGAGAGAGACCGTATGTAAAGGAAAGGATATCGGGAAATTATGAATAAGCAGGAAATATTAAAACGTGTGGATCATACACAATTAAAAGCGTTTGCATCATGGAAGGATATCGTCAGGCTGTGCGACGAGGCAATTTTATATCAGACGGCATCCGTCTGTGTGCCGCCATCTTATGTCAGAAGGATTCGTGATACTTACGGGGATGAAATAAAAATCTGTACGGTAATCGGTTTTCCGCTTGGCTACCATACCACACAGGTGAAGGTGGAAGAAACGAAGCAGGCGGTCGGGGATGGAGCGGACGAAATTGACATGGTCATTAATATCGGTGATGTTAAGAACGGCGGCTATGACAGAGTGGAAGAAGAGATTCGCGCGGTAAAAGAGGCGTGCGGCGGGCGGATTCTGAAAGTAATTGTGGAGACCTGTTATTTGAATGAAGAAGAAAAAATTGCCATGTGTCGTGCGGTAACGAATGCCGGAGCAGATTATATCAAGACTTCTACAGGCTTCGGTACGGGAGGGGCTGTGCTTGAGGATGTGAAGCTGATGAAGGCGCATATCGGTCCCGATGTGAAGATCAAAGCGGCAGGAGGCATTTCCACGCTGGAAGAGATCGAGGCGTTTCTGGAAGCGGGCTGTGACAGGATCGGAACGTCCAGGGCGGTAGGGCTGCTTTCGGGAAATGAATGAGAAGCAGAAGGAGCTTCACGGGCAGAACAAATGAACTTGGAAAGGAGCATGGTGAAAGATGGAAGTAAGAGAACGAATTGAAATGCTGCGTGCGAAGATGAAAGAAGAGGGAATTGATTATTATCTGATTCCTACGGCGGATTTTCATAATTCCGAGTATGTAAATGATTATTTTAAAGTAAGAGAATATTTTTCCGGATTTACGGGTTCCAACGGTTCACTGCTTGTCGGCCGGTCGGAAGCCGGACTCTGGACAGACGGAAGGTATTTTATTCAGGCGGAAAAAGAACTGAAGGGAAGCGGAATTACGCTGTTTCGGATGCAGGAAGAGGGCGTGCCGACGATCCCCGAATATCTGTCGCAGCATATGCAGGAAAAGGAGACGCTTGGCTTTGACGGCCGGGTGATTACGGCTTCTTATGGACAGAAGCTGGAGAAGGCGCTGCGGGACAAAAAAGCGGTATTTCGCTATGATCAGGATATTGCGGGCAGTTTGTGGGCGGACAGACCGGAGCTTCCGGGGAATCCGGTTACCGTTCTGCCGGAGGAGCTTTGCGGAAAGAATATGGCTGAAAAGCTTACGCAGGTGAGAGAACAGATGAAGGAACGGCATTGTACGGCGCATCTGATTACAAAACTGGATGATCTGATGTGGCTTTTTAATATTCGCGGTAAAGATGTGGAATACAATCCGGTAGCCCTGTCTTATGGATTTTTCACGATGGAAGAGGCCTGGCTTTTTATAAGGGAACGGGCATTCAGCGATGAGCTGCGCGGATATGCGAAGCAGTATGGAGTAACGCTGAAGGATTACGGTGAAATCACGGCATTTCTTGAAACGGTCAGGGAAGAAAAAGTGCTGTTGGACGAGGATCAGGTGAGCTATGCGCTGTACCGGATTCTGCGGGAGAAGACAGAGCTCATTTCGGATGTCAACCCGACAGAAAAGTTAAAAGCGGTGAAAAATCCGGTGGAACTTTCCAGAATGGAAGAAGTATACAGAAAGGACAGTGCGGCGCTGACCAGATTTATCTACTGGCTGAAAACCAATATCGGGAAAATCCCGATGACGGAGTATTCGGCGGCAGAGAAGCTGGATGATATGCGCAGGGAAATTGACGGCTTTTTAGATCTTTCCTTTCCGACAATCAGCGGTTATAAAGAGAATGCGGCGATGATGCATTATGAAGCGACGGAAACCGATCATAAGGAACTGAAGGCGGAAGGAATGCTGTTGGTGGATTCCGGCGGCCAGTATATGGGCGGAACGACGGATGTAACGAGAACGATCGTGCTCGGAGAGATCGACGAAGAAACGAAACGGCATTTTACGGCAGTTGCGGTGGGAATGCTGCGGCTTACGGCGGCCAGATTCCTCTACGGCTGTACGGGCAGAAATCTGGATATTCTGGCGAGAGAACCGCTCTGGAGCATGAATATCGACTATAAATGCGGTACAGGACATGGTATCGGTTATATTTTGAATGTGCACGAAGGGCCTCAGAATATCAGATGGCGGTATACCGATACGATGAAGGAGGCTGTAATCGAGGCCGGGATGGTGATATCCAACGAGCCGGGCGTTTATAAAGAAGGGAGCCATGGCATCCGTACGGAAAATATTATTGTTGCGAAGAACGGAGAAAAGAACGGAGACGGACAGTTCCTGTATTTTGATACACTGACCTATGTACCGATCGACCTTGACGGAATTGATCCTGCCTATATGCAGGAAATCGATATATGCCGGCTAAATGATTATCACAGGGCTGTCTATGAAAAAATAAGCCCTTATCTGAATGAAGAGGAATGCCGGTGGCTGAAAGAGGCGACTGCGCCTGTGAAGAAGAACCAATCTCTGTGAGGTATTCATGAAATTTTATAAAAATCTGTATATCGGTGATACTATTAAAAATCCGAGCAAAATCAAGAGAAAATTGAAACGCCATGCGAAGCAGCCAAAGGTTTTTGTGATTCTGCCGGCATCGGGGGATGACCAGCTTGAAATCTGCCACAGCATCGTACTGGAGCAGCCGTATTACCGTAAAAAGGAGAATGAGCCGTATATTGTCGGCATTGCCGGAAACTACGAGGAGGCGGTTGCGCTGATCTGCCGGATTACGGAAGAAGCGGTGTCACAGAATGGGAATGCTGACTTGAAACGGTATCTGTTTCCGGAGAGCCGGACAGTAGGAAAGGCATAAGAGGGCGATGTTACATATTTTGTTGCTGATTTTAAAAATCATAGGAATTTTACTGGCTGTCGTGCTCGGCGTGATCGTCCTCGGAATCTGTCTTGCCCTTTTTGTCCCGGTACGTTACCGGGTAGAAGCGAAGCGGACGGAAGGCGGAGACAATCCGCCGATAGAAGTAAGGGCGGGGATTACATGGCTGTTTCATCTGGTTAATATCAGAGTGCGGTATCCGGCGGAGGTTTATGTCCGCGCGCGTATCCTCCTGTTCACTGTATTCAGGCTGCCTCAGAAACCGAAAAAGAAGAAAAAGCGGAGAGGAAAGAAAAGCAGGCCGGCGGCTGATGAGAGAATTGGGGGAAAATCCGAAGAAACGTCCGGATCGGAAGAAGAGCCCGGGGGAGAGACCGCAGAGGAGTCCGGGAAGGAGCCGGGAGAGAAATCCGAAGGAAGATCCGGTGTAGCGTCTGAAAGGGAGTCCGGGAAGGAACCGGGAGAAAAGGCCGAAGAAAGAGACGAAGGAACGTACAGGAAGGAACCGGAAGAGAAGGCCGGGGAAAGATCTGAAGGAGCGGACAGGAAGGAACCGGATGAGAATTCCCGGGAAAAGGCAAAAGACGATCGGAAGAAACGTTCCGTTATGGAGTGGATCAAAGAGAAGCTGTGGCAGATACGGCAAATCTTTCAAAATATCTGGTACACAATAAAGGGAATCTGTGATAGAATAAAAACAATCTGGGAAAATATGGAATATTACAGGGGCGTTTTGCAGAGCGATACCTTTAAAGAAGCGTTTTCTCTTTGCAAAGAAGAGCTGCTTTCTGTTTTTTCCTCTGTAAAACCAGATAAGTTTCAGGCGGAGCTGACAGTTGGAATGGATGACCCGGCGGTGACCGGAAAAATTCTTTCTTACTATGGAATACTATATCCGCTTGTCGGTAACCATGTTACTGTTGTTCCGGATTTCGAAAGAAAAAGAATAGAAGGCAATGTTTCTATCAGGGGAAAGATCAGACTGTTCACGTTCCTGAAGGCAGCTGTCCGCATCTATTTTAACAAAAATATCAGGAAACTGCTCAGGTTGTTCAAGAAGGAGGAAATATAAATGGCAGAAAATAATTTTACCGGTGTAATTGAATCTTTGATGAAGGGAATGAACGCTGTTTTATCCACAAAAACGGTAGTAGGCGAGGCGACTCAGATCGGAGATACCATTATTCTTCCGCTTGTGGATGTGACCTTTGGCGTGGGCGCCGGAGCCAGCGCCGGAGATAAGAAAAACGGCGGAGGCGGAGGCTTTTCAGCGAAAATGAGTCCCAGTGCGGTGCTTGTCATAAAAAATGGTTCCACGAAGCTTGTCAATATTAAGAATCAGGATATGGTTACGAAGGTAATCGATATGATTCCCGATATCGTAGATAAGTTTACGGCGCCGAAAGAGGAAATGATCGGGGATGATGCGGCGGTGGATATTGCGTTTCCGGAGGAGAACAAATAGAGAACAGCTGCATATAATAGAGAAAAGGCATAAGCAGGGAGTCTCGTTATGAAAAAAATGATCGGTCTTGTGGCGCTTTGCGTCGCAGTCGGGATGCTGTTTATGCTTTTTATGACGAATCGGTTTATCGGACTGATTCTGATCATTTTACTGTTTCTGATCGGTTATAATTTTTTCTGCTGTGACTGACCGGACGGAAATACGGCGGGCAGAGAGCGGGGGAACCTGGAAAATGCGCCGGAAATCATGAAAAGGAAAGTTTTATGGATAAAGAGATGGAGAAGGAAATACTTACGAATCAGAATATGTTCGAAGACAGCGCCGATCTGGCCACTGATCAGGCCGGAGAGGAGGAAAAGACGGATGCTGTCGTGATGACAGAGGGCGGTGTGGAAAATCTGGAGGCCGGGAATGAAACGTCGGGCGGTCAGGAAGAAAACGAAAAAGAAGAATTAAACAAATTGAAATCCTGGCTTTTCAAAGAAAATGTCAGGATTATTTCCGCAACAAAAGAGCTGGAACGGATGCAGGAGCAGTTTGCGCAGGAGAAGGAGCAGTTTCAGGAAGAAATGAAGGCATTAAACCGTAAAATATCTGTCGAGAGACAGCGGTTAAAGGATGACAATCTCTTCTTTGAAAAGAAGATGGAGATTTTAAAGGGTGGTTTTGCGGAGCTCGATATGGACAGGCGTCGCCTGGAGAAAGAATGGGCCAGATTCGAAGCACAGAAAGAAGTTCTGCAGCAGCCGGTTTATGGGAGCGGAAGAGATGTTTCCGATCTGTTCAGGGGCGTCAGAAATTCACTTGCCTTAAAGAAGCGGTATAAGGATCTGATCAAAATCTTTCATCCGGACAATGTGGCCGGAGACAAGGAAATGATTCAGAGGATCAATAAGGAATATGAAAACCTGAAACATGAATACGATATCGGGAGATGGGCATAGAAATTTCCCGATATTTTTTACGGCGCAGGGTCGCCTGTCGGAAGGGCACACGAAAAAGACCAGCTCATCGAACTGGCCTTTCTTTTTGTCCTGCTTTGCCGTTTGTCCGAAATTATGCTCTTTCGACTTTTCCGGATTTTAAGCACTGGGTACATACATGTAACTTCTTGGATGCTCCATTTACTTTACATTTAACATTCTGTACATTAGAATTCCAAATTCTGTTAGATCTTCTATGAGAATGGCTTACGTTGTTTCCGAAATGAGCGCCCTTACCACAAATATCACATTTAGCCATCTTTGCACCTC
>CALDLG010000165.1 GCA_937910785.1 uncultured Lachnospiraceae bacterium
CCTGCGCAAGACAGCGGCAGGAATATTTTGTGCAATCTGCCTTTACAGTTTATTTGGCGCACCTTTTGACACCTGAACCGTAATAGGAAATTCCGACACAGTGTGGAAGAACCGGAGGTTCTTCCGAACATAATGCCGAAGGCATTTAGTTTTTTGACAGCGCAGAGATTTCCGCCGCAGGACGTCCGTTTCAGATACGCGAAAAGGCAGGACGGCAGAGGCTTCGGGTGAAGAAAGTGTATTTTCCGGACGGTTTCTTCGGACAGCCTGATAACGCACATGCGTTATAACGATACACATGTACAAATGGTGGAGAAAATGCCAACAAAAGAAATGAAAAAGTATAAATACATGGCAAATTATACGATAAAAATATAATTATGTTGGCAAAAAGTACAAATAAAGGCAAAAATGGGTTGACAAAGTGATGCATTTGCTATATTCTTTTTATAAAATAAGTTAAACGTTAAACTAAAAGAAGGAGGGTTCTTCATGAAGCATAAAATCGATAAAAAGAAATGGTACTCCTTCAAGCTGTTTCTTTTCGTTCTGCCCTTTATCGTATTAGTGCTGATGTTTTCCTACTACCCGCTGTATGGCTGGCTGTATGCATTTTATGACTACAGGCCGCCGAGACCGTTTTCCGAAGCGGAATTCGTAGGGTTTAAATGGTTTAAGTCACTGGTTGAGAACCCGATAAAAGTGGCTCAGCTCTGGCAGGTGTTGAAGAATACCTTTGTAATGAGCGGAATTACGCTGGGAACATCCTGGATACCGATGCTTTTTGCGGTATTTTTGAATGAAATCAACTGTGTTCCGTTCCGGAAATTCGTGCAGACGGTTACAACGCTGCCGAACTTCATCAGCTGGGTATTGGTTTATTCCGTTGCATTCAGCTTCTTCAACAGCACAGGTATGGTGAATTCCTTCCTGATCAGCGCCGGATTGATTAAGGAGCCGATTCTGTTTCTCCAGGCCTCCGACCATGTATGGCTGACACAGTGGCTGTGGCTTACCTGGAAGAATCTGGGCTGGGCGGCAATCATGTACATAGCGGCGATCTCCAGTATCGACGGAGAACTGTTTCAGGCGGCGAAGGTGGATGGAGCGACAAGGATGCAGATGATCCGTTATATTACGATTCCGAGTCTGCTTCCGACTTTCTTTGTACTTTTGATGATGAATATCGGTAATTTCCTGTCAAACGGTATGGAACAGTATTATGTTTTCCAGAACGCGTTCAACAAAGAGTACATTCAGGTGCTCGACCTGTATGTCTATAATCTGGCAATGGGAAGTGGCAGTTATTCCGTATCGGTTGCACTGAGTATGTTGAAGAGTATTATCAGCGTGGTTCTTCTGGTTATTGCGAATACGGTTTCCAAATTGACCAGAGGTGAGAGCTTCCTGTAAGGACGAAGAAAGGTATGGTTATTATGGCGAGACAAATAGTGAAAAAGAGAAAAATGCACCAGAGTCTGGGAGACAGAACGGTCAGCATCGTCTGCTATATATTCTTTTCCATATGTGCGATCCTGTGTCTGTATCCGTTTTATTACATATTTATCAATACGATAAGCGCGAACGATCTGAGTGCAAGAGGCGTCGTCATGTTCTGGCCGCAGGGGATTCATCTGAAAAACTATAAAAGCGCGCTTGGTATAGACGGGCTGTTTCAGGCGGCGAAGATTTCCGTTATGCGTACGGTGATCGGTACGATCGGAACAGTGAGCGCATCGGCTTTTCTGGGATTTATGTTTACGCAGGAAAAGATGTGGCACAGAAAATTCTGGTATCGGCTGCTGATTGCGACGATGTATTTTAACGCAGGTATTATCCCCTGGTTTCTGGTTATGAAAAATATGCATCTGACCAATAATTTCTGGGGTTATATTCTTCCGGTAATCGTATCTCCTTTTCATATTGTTCTGACAAAAACATTTGTGGAGTCGATACCAAAGGAACTGCAGGAAGCGGCTGAAATCGACGGGGCCGGTATTCTGACCGTATTCTTTAAAATTATGATACCGGTCATCAAGCCGATTATGGCAACAGTCGCTATCTTTGCGGCGGTAAATCAGTGGAATGCGTTTCAGGATACGCTGCTTTTGGTTACGGATACCAAGCTTTATCCGCTGCAGTTCGTACTGTATCAGTATCTGAACCAGGCGAGTTCGCTGTCCGCGCTTGCCAATACAAGCAGTTCGAGTTCACTGGCGGCCGCTGCGGCGACGACTCAGACGGCAACGAGTATTCGTATGACGATTACGGTCATCGTCGTACTGCCGATCATGATGGTATATCCTTTCTTCCAGAAATATTTTGTGAAGGGTATTATGATTGGGGCGGTAAAAGGTTAGGATGAAGCTGTGTGAGATTGTGGTGATGATGAACAGAGGCAGTGCCTGAGGGGGGAATGGTCTTTGTTTATTATAAAAAATTTTTAGGAGGTAAAAAATGAAAAAGCGTATTTTATCAGTGATACTGGCAACGATGCTGACGACGTCCATGGTTCTTAGCGGCTGTGGAGGCGGCGGGCAGCAGTCCTCAAACGAGGGAGGGGGGGGCCAATCGGCAACGACTGATTCCTCCAATACCGGAAGTGATACTTCTACGGCAACGGATACGGAAAGCGAGGCCTCCGGGGACACCGGGGCGGCTCCGACAGTTTCCCATGATACGGAACTGACACTGGAGGTATATGATGTCGCTGCGAACTATCAGGGGCTTCAGACCGGCTGGTATGGAAAGATTCTGAAAGATAAATTTAATATTGTACTGAATATCATCGCGCCGCAGGTATCCGGTGATGGCGAAGCGCTTTACCAGACAAGAACGGCAGCTGGTAATCTGGGCGATATCGTTCTGCTTGACAATGCGGATATGTTGGAATGTATCGATGTCGGACTGGTAGCGGACATCAGCGGAGATATCCAGAATTATCCCAACCTGATGAGATATTGGGAACAGATCGAGAAATTCAATGCTGCAATCGGTGACGGAGGTGGAATTTATGCGATTCCTACCGAGATGAATACGAATGGACCGACGGAATACAAAAATGAAACGGTTGGAACGATGCCGAGAATTCCCTGGGATTTCTACAGCGAGCAGGGCGCTCCGGATCTGAACACGCTTGACGATCTGCTGGACGTGCTGGCAGAAATGCAGAAGGCGCATCCGACGAATGAGGCAGGCGACAGCGCATACGCCATGACGTTATGGTCTGATTGGGACAATACATCCATTGAGAATGTAAACCAGCTTACGAAGTGGTACGGACAGGAAGTAAACGGCTCCGTTCTGATCGGTGCGGATCATTCCATTAAGCCTCTGACCGATAAGGAAGGCGCATACTATAAGATGCTTCATTTCTTCTTCCAGGCAAATCAGATGGGTCTGGTAGATCCTGACTCCGCGACGCAGGACTGGAATGCGGCATGTGATAAGATGAAATTTAAGAGAACCTATCTCGTATGGAATAACTGGATGCAGGGCTTCACGAACTCTCCGGAGATCGGTGCGAAGGGCGCAAATTATATGGGTATTCCGATAGCGGATATGAATGTTTTCCAGACATCCGATTATTATTACGGAAGCGGACGTGTATTCGGCGTTGGCTCGCAGGTAACGGAAGAAAACAAAGCAAGGATTCTTGAGTTCCTCGACTGGCTGGCATCTCCGGAAGGTCTTGATGCACAGCACGCGAGTCTGGAAGGACTTATTTATACGGTGAATGATGACGGAACATATGCTTTGACAGATGACGGTTATAACAGATTTAATGTTGAGATTATGATACCGGAAGAACTTGGCGGCGGAAACTGGACAGACGGAAACAATCAGGTGAACCAGTGGATCGGCGCAAGCGTTGATACGAACCCTATAACGGGAGAATCCTATGATCCTACTCTGTGGGCGGCTTCTATCGAGAAAAACAATACGAAGACAACGATTGAGTGGAAAGAGAAATTCGGCGCCGAGAACGAGGTGGAATACTTAAAGAATAATGGTATGATGAATCCGGTTCCGAGCGTTAATATGTCTCTGGCAATCGATACCACAGATATCGGCCTGATCCGCAGCCAGTGTAAGACAATCGTATGTGATTCTTCCTGGAAGGCAATTTTTGCGGCAGATGAAGCGGCATTTGAGGCAACATGGGATGATATGTGCAAACAGCTTGATGGTTTCGGATGGCAGGATCTGGTGCAGTTTGATACCGAGAAATATCAGCCGGTTATCGATGCGAGAAAGGCAGCGCAGTAATTGCGTAAAGGGAAGCCTCTGGCTTTACGCCGGTGGGAATTTCCTCTTGTGAGTGGGTAGATTCAAGATAAAAATGTAAATAATTTAAAGAGCAGGGGGCGGCGGAAGCTGCCCCCTGTTCCTTGCAAAGAGGCAGTTTGGGCATTATGGGAAACGGAGGGTTTTGATAATGGAAAATATGCATTTGAAGGAAAAAACGGGACAGGATATCAGATTGATGGATACGGAACTGAAACGGCGGGAGGACGCAAACCGCGATTATATGATTCATCTGGAAAACCGGTTTTTGCTATTAAATTTTAACCTTGAGGCGGGAAGGGATACCTCGACAGATGTGATCGAAAACATGCATGGCGGATGGGAATTTCCAACCTGTCAGCTGCGGGGGCATTTTCTGGGGCACTGGCTTTCCGCGGCTGCAATTCATTATCATGCGACAGGTGATATGGAAATTAAGGCGAAAGCGGACGTGATCGTGGCGGAACTGGAGGAATGTCAGAAGGAGAACGGGGGGCAGTGGGTCGGTCCGATTCCGGAAAAATACTTATATCGGATTGCGGAAGGACGTCAGGTGTGGGCGCCTCATTATACGATTCATAAAGTATTCATGGGATTGCTCGATATGTATGAATATGCCGGGAATCGGACGGCGCTGCGCGTGGCAGAAAATTTTGCGGACTGGTTTTATGAGTGGAGTAAGGGTTTTAGCAGAGAGGAGTTCGATGATATTCTGGATTTCGAGACGGGAGGCATGCTGGAGATCTGGGCGCAGTTATATGATTTTACGGGAAAAAAGAAATATCTGGAGCTGATGGAACGTTATTACCGCGGCAGACTCTTTGACCCGTTACTGCGTGGGGAGGATGTTCTGACCAATATGCATGCGAATACCACGATTCCGGAAATCATCGGATGTGCCAGAGCCTATGATGTGACGGGAGAAGTGAAATGGCGGCAGATCGTGGAAAATTACTGGAAACTGGCGGTAACGGAGCGGGGGTGCTATGCTACCGGCGGACAAACCTGCGGGGAAATCTGGACACCGAAAAAAAAGCTGTCTGCGCGTCTTGGGCAGAAAGGGCAGGAGCATTGTACCGTTTATAATATGATGCGTCTGTCAGGATTTCTTTTTCGCTGGACAGGAGATCCTGTTTATCTGGACTATTGGGAGAGAAATCTCTATAATGGCATTATGGCACAGGCGTATTGGAAGAGCGGTCTGAGCCATGGATTTACAGATCCTTATCCGAAATCGGGACTTCTTACCTATTTTCTGCCTATGCGGACCGGTTCCCGTAAGGGCTGGAGCAGCAAAACAGGGGATTTTTTCTGCTGTCATGGAACCATGGTGCAGGCAAATGCGGCTTTTAACAGAGGGCTGTATTATCAGTCGGATGAAACAATTTATGTAAGCCAGTATTTTGACAGCGAGGCAAAATTTCTGATTGGAGATATACCGGTGAGGCTCGTGCAGAAAAATGATCCATTGACGGGAAGCGCCCATCTTTCCAGCGATTCTTCCGCCAGACAGTCGGTTCTGGAGGATACAGGGAAATGGCCGTCCAATCCCGATACATTGGTGCCCTGTATCCAGATTCGGACACCGGAGACTGTTCTGATGACGCTGATGATCCGGATTCCGGCATGGGTTTCCGGAAAAGTCAGAATCTATGTGAATGACAGGGAGGCAGCCTGTTCTGATCAGAGAGGGGTATTTGTTCCGCTGGAGAGAAACTGGGAGGACGGGGATGTGATACGCATCGTGCTTCCAAGGGCCGTCAGAACGGAGAGGCTTCCTGACAGAGAGGAGATGACAGCCTTTCTTTACGGGCCGGTGACGCTGGCCGGACTGTGTGACGAGGAGAGGCTTCTGCATGTGCCGGAGGGCAGCAGGCCGGAGGATATTCTGGTGCATGATAATGAGCGGGAATGGGGGAGTTGGAAATCCACCTTCCGTACGATCGGCCAGGAACGGGGAATGCGCTTTATTCCGCTGTATGAAGTGGGGTATGAGGCATATGGGATTTATTTTCCGCTGGAAGGATAATAGGATGAATCTGTTGAAAGGAGTATGGTCATAAAGAATGAAAGAGAACAGAGTATACGAAATCGATCATCAGGGAAAGGCATTTTTTCATAATAATGTGGATTTCTGCATCGGAACGGGACGGATGGGACTGGCGTTGCAGAAGGAGTATATGGAACAGCTGCAATTGGTGCAGGAGGAAATCGGATTTCGGCATATCCGCGGGCATGGACTCTTTTCAGATGATATGGCAATCTATCAGGAATACGAGGATGAAAACGGTGCAAAAAGGGTGGAATATAATTTTACCTACCTCGATCTTGTCATGGACAGTTATCGGAAATGCGGCCTGCGGCCGTTTCTGGAGCTGGGCTTTATGCCGGATAAAATGGCGTCCGGAAAGCAGACGGTTTTTTACTGGAAGGGAAATGTGACGCCGCCGAAGGACTACCGCATGTGGTGCGAGCTGGTAACCGTCACGCTTCGTCACCTGATGGAACGCTATGGGGCCGACGAGGTGGTGACCTGGCCGGTTGAAGTGTGGAATGAGCCGAATCTGCCCGGTTTCTGGAAGGATGCCGATATGGAAGAATATTTTAAGCTGTTTCACAGTACCTTTGATGCGGTTAAGGAACTGGATGCGCGTTTTCGGGTGGGCGGGCCGGCCATCTGCGGCGTGCAGGACGAACTGTGGATAAGGGAATTCCTGAATTACTGCCGCAGGGAAAAGCTTATGCCCGATTTCGTGACAAGGCATCATTATACGACAGAATTTCCGAAGCCGGAAGGTCATTACGGATATGCGGCATTGTCCGATGCGGAGCAGGGTTTTGCCAATTTGCAGTCTACAAGAGATATCATTGACAGCTTCGAGGAATACCGGGGGCTGGAGATTCATCTGACAGAATTTAATACTTCCTATATTCCGAACTGTCCGCTGCACGATACGAATCAGAATGCGGCTTATCTGGCACAGCAGCTGTCCAGACTGGGGGATGTGAATGAGTCATATTCTTACTGGACATTCGGAGATATTTTTGAAGAGCAGGGCGTTCCTTTTACCCCTTTTCATGGAGGATTCGGACTGGTTGCAAACGGCTGTATTCCTAAGCCGACTTTCTGGACTTTTCAGTTTTATAAAGAATTAAGCGGGGAATGCATTCATAAATCGGAGGATATGATCGTTCTGCATAAGAAGAACGGGGGATATCAGGGAATCGCATGGAATGCGGGAAGGGAAAGATGTGGCAGAGAATTGGAGTTTGCGCTTTCTTTTCCGGCGCAGGAATCTCAGGAATATGCATTGATTACGAAAACGGTGGATGAGGACACCTGCAATCCCCTGCGCCTGTGGCATGATATGGGAGAGCCGTCCAGCCTGAATGCCAGGCAGGCGAAGCTGCTGCGCGAATGCGCGAGACCATTTGTTTCCAGCAGAAGAATCAGGGGAGCGGAGGAGAAGGTAAAGATTTCTCTTACGGTACAGGAATTTGGAGTGGTATCTTTTGAATTAAATCCTGTAGAAATAAAAAGCGACAGGGGATATGATTATGACAGGGTGATGCGGGGCGGGGCATAAGCCCTGTTCCTGAAAAAGAAGGAGGTTTCCAATGAAAATACAAAACCCTCTGTTTTATGCGGATATGCCGGACCCGGATATCATACGGGTGGGAACGGATTTTTATATGGTTTCCACGACGATGTTCTTTATGCCGGCGGCGCCTGTGCTAAAGTCGAAGGACCTGAAACACTGGGAAATCGTTTCTTATATCTGTGACCGGATTGCGGATAATGCTATTTATCGTCTGGAAAACGGAAAAAATGCCTACGGAAAGGGGCAGTGGGCAACCAGTCTGATGCATTATCAGGGACGGTTTTATGCCTGTTTCGTCTGTCATGATATGAAGAAAACCTACCTGTTTTCGACGGATGATATCGAAAGGAGTAATTGGGACCGGACAGAAATCGATTATGTCTGCCATGATATGTCGTTTCTCGTTTTGGATAATCGGGTATATCTTGTTTATGGGAATGGGGAAATCCGGATTGTAGAGTGGAAGCAGGATTTTTCCGGTTTTGTTGAAGGCACGGACAGGCTGCTGATGCATACGCCGAAAGAAGGACTGAAGCTGCGCTGCGAAGGGTGCCGGGCCTGTGTAAAGGATGGCTGGATTTATCTGTTTTTTATCGACTGGCCGGAGAGCATAGCCGGAAGGCGGGGGATGCGGCGGGAAGTCTGCTACCGGCTGAAGGACCTGTCGGGAGCGTATGAGAGAAAGACGATTTTATATGATGATATGCATCGTCCGGGCTGTGGAATTGCGCAGGGACCGATTTTTGACGATGCGTACGGAAACTGGTATGTCATTATGTTTCAGGACTGTGGAGCGGTCGGGAGAGTGCCGTTCCTGATGCCGGTAAAGTGGAAAGATGGATGGCCTGTTTTGGGAACGGACGGAAAAGTGCCGGAAAGTCTGGAGGTTCCTTTTGAGGAGTCCAAAGAAACGGAAGAAATCATACAGAGCGACAGCTTTCATTGTGCGGAGAACCGGCTGAAAAAGGTTTGGCAGTGGAACCACGCGCCGAATCAGGAAGCATGGTCATTCACCGAACGTCCCGGATTTCTTCGGCTGAAAAATATGAAAATGGCCGGAAATCTTTTGGAGGCGGGAAATACGCTGACCCAGAGGACGAGTACGCCATACAGCGAGTTTCTGGTCGAGTTGGATTGCAGCGGCATGAAAGAAGGTGATTATGCCGGGTTATGCGTTTTGCTGGAAAAGTATGGGCAGATCGGAGTCAGGAAGAAGAATGGATGTTGCAGCATCGTGATGAAGTGTGCGGATGGAGACAGAGCCTGTCTGGAAATTCCGCCGGAAGTTGAAATCATCTGGCTTAAAATTGTATTTTACTTCGACAGCTGGGGCAGCGGAAAAGAGACGGCGGATTTCTTTTACAGTCCGGACGGTGAAACATACTGCAGACTGGGGGATGAGCTTACGCTGATTTATACGCTTGCCCTGTTTGTCGGCGCTCGAATCGGAATCTTTTCCTATAATGAGGAAGGAGCGGACGGAGGCTGGGCGGATTTCAGAAACTTCGTATACAGAAAGAAGGATGAGCAGCAGGAGAAAAGCAGGAAATAAAAAAGAAAGAGTCCACATAAAATGAAAGTAAGAAAGTCATAAAAACGGAGTTTTTTTATGCTGAATTATATCTGGGCATTTATGATTCTGATCGGCGTTGTGTTCGGCGCACTGAACGGGAAGATGGAGGAAGTGTCGAAAGCGGCGCTGGACTCTGCGGGAGAAGCGGTTTCTCTGTGCATTACCATGATCGGCGTGATGGCGTTGTGGGTAGGACTGATGCAAATCGCACAGAAGTCCGGACTGATCGCGAAGATGACGAGAGGAATTTCACCCTTTGTTTCTTTTCTGTTTCCGAGGATTCCGAAGAAACATCCGGCGAGGGAATATATTTCCACGAATCTGATCGCCAATATTCTCGGCCTTGGCTGGGCCTGTACGCCGGCAGGATTAAAAGCGATGGAGGAGCTGGCGAAGCTGGAGGCGGAGCGGGGAAATCCGGAGTATCTGCCGGAAAGCGCAAAATCTGACAGGAAGCGGTCCGGTGATGCGGAAAAAGGCGGAGGCCTGATGGGACTTGGCAGGGAACGGACGGCTTCGAAGGAGATGTGTGACTTTTTGATTCTGAATATTTCATCCTTGCAGCTGATTCCGGTCAATATGATCGTATACAGGCAGCAGTACGGAAGCGTGAATCCTGCGGCGGTGATCGCGCCGGCGATTGTGGCGACGTTTTTCAGTACGGCGGTGGCGGTGGTGTATTGTAAGGTGAAGAGGGAAAGGCGGAGAGCGTGAGGGCTCTCCGCTTTCTGTTTTTGTATGGGCAGCTTAGATATTTAATATAATTGAAATATGTATGACGGTATTTTATTGGATAAAAAATACGATAATATAGCAATTTTCAAAATAATAATACCAATGAAACAAAAAAACAACAATATGATTTTGTTGACTTATAAATGGACTATAAAGATATTGCAAATGATTTCATAAAAGAATATCCGGACTATAAAAGCGATGTTGCTAATTTCAGTGAGTACATAGAAGTGAATTGGAAAAATTCGTTGTGGGGAGACGGGCTTCGTATTTTACTACAGGGGATAGATGTAAATTTTAATATAAAAACTTACGTTAAAAATGAGGTTGTGGTAGTTACACAGTCATTCAATGTATCAAATAAATAAGTAATGAAGAGGGGAAAGATGAAAAAACTTAAGAGGCATAAGATATGATATTTGAGTGGGATGAAGATAAAAATATCATAAACAAGGAAAAAGCGTAAGATTTCCTTTGAAACAGCAGCATATGTTTTTGATAAGGATTGCGAGGAATTATCGCCGGCGATGATGAAAGCATTTAAGAGTGCGGTAGTACAGAGAAATCGTATGAAAAAGTCTTAGCAAAATAAGCAGGTATATGGACTGATTGTGAAAGCAGGAGCTCTTGAAGTGGAGGTGCCCTGCTTTTATATATAGGTTTTCCGCTTTCGTTTCTTCTGTTTTACAATGATTTATGGTGTACAAAAACGTAGCAGCAGGGTATAATATGAATAAAATTATTATAAAGTGTCAGACGGCATATCAGGGCCTGGAAGCGTAAAAGAAGTCGTATTGAAATTATTTATTGATTGGGAGAGATAAAAGATGGATGCTTATAATGAAAAGGAATACAGTATGGATAATATACAAGGGCAGATACAAAAAAGGGAGAGAGCGATAAAACTGAAACACTTACTTATTTCCGTTCTATCAATAGTATTGCTGTCTTTTTTGTTTGCCCGCATATTTTTATCAAAATCTATTGGAGACCTTGAGGGGATTTGGGTGCGTCAACCGGATGACAATGCTATGGCTAATGGTATGATGATTGAGATAAAAAAAGAAAATGGTATGTATGTTGGAAAAATAGTTGCAATCGATGACGAGTCAGCAATGCCTGTTGGAACTTCGAAGTGGAGTGGTTTTCAGAAAGATGCATTGAATGTTTTTGTTTTTTATGACATGGCAATTTCAAAGAATACATCAGAGCGAACATATTTTGTAGGGTATGGGTTAACATCTCTTGATGGCAACACGTTAACGGTATATGCCCCTGGGGCATCGGCCGGGGCACATCAAGTCTGGGTTAAACAAAAATAGGGGGCGATATATGAAAAAAATTGAAGGATTGAATGAAATAAAAATGAAGAGTGCAAAACAGGCGAAATTCAGAGAATACATAAATAAAAAAATGATCGCAGTTTTTCTTGCTTGTATCATATGTGCAGTTCTTCTGGCATTATTGTGGGCTGCAATTTATACAACAATCCAAAGAAGACGATTACAGAGCATGTCTGAAAGTTATACAATATCGCTTGGCAGTATATATGAAGATGTTTCGACAGAGCTGATTGGAATTGAAAGGTCATCGTCTGATAGTTTAAAGTTGTATTTAAAGGTTATTAATCCCAATGCAGAAACATTAGATATTACATCAAAGGGAATTTATTTTAATGATGTATGTGTGCAAGATAGTATGTATAATAAAACGATCGACGGAGATAAAGAGACTATAGTGACATTTTATATTGAGTATTCAAATATCATTGAAAATCTGGTTGGTGAAACAATCACGGATATTTCAATGCGGTATATTTTCGAAGGAGAAGATAATAATATACGCGAATGCAGTGATTCGGGATTTACATACAAGATTGGGGATGTTACACCAACTCGTGTTGATTCTGTTGATCAGACAGATGATGCTGAAGATTTAGAATCTCAGACAGAAGAAAAAGCAGATATTTATGGAACACTTGATGGTAGTCTGTCAGATAGGTTGAAAATTAAATTCAGCAATGTAAAAGAAACCGATTCTTATGTTGAATTTATATTTTTGGCTATGAATGAAACAGAAGAAGATGTTGATGCTAAATTCTGGTACGAAGCAAATGTAAATGATTACACTTTATCCATGAAGGACATCGGTGAGTTTTCTTCGCATATAGTGCCCGCAGGAGGAACTGCCGTAATGATACTAAAATATTACACGAAAGAGTTGCAGTATTGCGGAATTTCGATGGTGGAAAAGCTGCGGTTTTATATAGGAGAAGCGGATAGCGATTGGACTGAAGCGACTGAGGTCTCTTTTAAGGATTTAGGAATCAAAATGACAGATTCTTCAATAACGGAAAATGCAATTAATAATCGGATTCCGGGCGAATTATCGGTAAGTGAGATGTCCGAAGGAATTAATATAGATTATGTGGGATATGAAACTTTAAGTTCGCATATATGCCTTTATTTCGATGTCGCAAATACTTCTGATGAATATTATGGCTTTGCATTCTGGTTTGCCGCTCAAGTTAATAAATGTGCTGTAAAGATGAAGAGCACAAGTGAGATATCTGGCGCCCTTGATGGAAATAATCATGTGCTGTTGACTGTAAAGTTCGCGCTGGATGATTTGAGAAATGCCGAAATTAGCAGTATTGATGAAGTTATGTTTAATTTTGCTGATAATCTGGATAACAAGGACAATATGGAAACTGCGACATTTTATGAACTAGATATACCGATTGATTAAAAGATGGTTCATGGGTAAGCATTTTTAGCATTTACGGTATATTCGGCGGATTACCATAAAGTGGGACGCTTTTCGGGGGAATGGGATGATTACAATTTATTGTTAATAGAAAAACAGTAAATAGTGAAAATTTAATGTTTGTGCGTTTTCAGGGAGAAGCAGGAAATGATATAATATCATTTTCTATAATATATGATTATATGGGTCGCTTATTGGAATTGCGAGTATGACATGTATTTTAAAATATGGTATCGGCCAACTATTGAAAGCAGAATTACGTGATTCAGTTATAAAAAGGTGACAGGTGTAAATGAAAAAGTTATTCGGAGTTGATGACAGAGGATGCTGTCTGCGCGATATTGAAAGAAGTATCCGGAAGGTAGGTTGTGAGGCCTAAAATGGAAAAGATTATTTGTATCTGATTTGGAAGTTCAGAAAGCAGTAATCAGCAGGGCGAAATTTTACCTGATCGGTGGGGAGGATACCAGAGGGCAGCTGAAAGAAATTCTCTCAGAGTTACATGAGAGAATTACCGCTTAAAACAACAGAAGATTTCGTACATATGATTTATATCCGGTTATATGGTCAGAGAAAAAATATGAAGTATGAGATAACGCCGGGCAAAGATATGACTGTAAACGGATATCAGTCCAGAGATTATGTGCTTCGGAAGAAGGAGTAATAGTAAAGAATTTTTTTACAGACAGATTTATTTGTCTTGTGAATATTGGTGACAAGACGCTGGTAGCAAGTCGCATTTGCGTCGGCCCAAAGTCCGCAGGCTGAGAGAAAGGCATGGTTATCAAAATGGAGAATTCTAAAAGAATATTGCTTTTTGATTTAGATGGTACATTGCTGAGAGATGATAAAACATTATCGGAGTATACGCTGAAAACATTATCTAAATGCAAAGAAAGAGGTTATTTAATTGGAATTTCCACATCGCGGGGTGAGCAGAACTGTCTGGGATTTTTAAGAGACTTAAAGCCGGACATTCTTATCTCCAGCGGCGGGGCTTTGGCGCGGTTAAATGGCGCGATTATCCACACCTCTTCTTTTTCAGTTGATGAAACGGAAAAATTAATCGCGACGGCAAGGAATATATGTGGTATGGATTGTGAGATTACAGTTGATACGTTAGACGCGCATTATTGGAATTATAAAATCAGTCCCAAAGAGCAGGATAAAAGCTGGGGTGAAAGCATATATACAGATTTTAACGATTTCAGACAGGAAGCGTTGAAAATATGCGTTGAAATACATGATACAGATCTGGCGGAGAAATTATGTGAAAACTTATCGGAATTTGACAGTAAACGCTTTTCTGATGGCGACTGGTATAAATTTACCAAAAGCGGAATCACAAAGGAGAGCGCAATATCTGCGGTATGTAAAGCGTGTAATGTATCCGAATCGGAAATCATTGCTTTTGGGGATGATTATGCAGATATCGGTATGCTGAAGTTATGTGGTATCGGTGTGGCAATGGGCAATGCAATACAGGAAGTTAAAGATATTGCCGATGATATAACGCTTTCAAATGAGGAAGACGGCGTAGCCGTTTATTTGGAGAAAAAATCATATTCAGGCATTTAACCTATTGTTGAAGAAAGGAAGACAAATATCCGATGGATTATCAGGATGCAATTACAATATTTGAAAACAGCACAAAAAAGAAGGTTGTTCAAATAGAACGCTGTAATGTTGGTATTGCGAACTATGTATTTAGAGTCTGCACTGTTACTGAAAAATTTATTCTCAGATGCAGTAAAAATATAGAGGCTTATAAAGATACCGTATATTGGCTTAACAGGCTGGCGGTGTGCGAAATACCGATACCCGCTGTGCATGATAGTTATAGTAAAAACCCTTTTTATATGCTATAACGAATATGGTGCTGTAAGCCAACTAAAAAGCAGGAAAAGGAGAAAAAATGATGCAGGCAGTGGTAGAAACTTTGTTTGATGTGGTATACCTGATTTCAGTTATTGCAATCGGTATCATAATGATTGTAAGAAGCAGGCAGAACAAACAGTACAGATTATTTGGTATTATGGCAGTCGTATTGGGAGCGGGCGATTCATTTCACCTTGTTCCAAGAGCAGTTGCCCTGTGTACTACAGGGCTTGAAAATTTTACAACAGCATTGGGCGCGGGAAAGTTTATAACATCAATTACCATGACGGTTTTTTATATCCTGCTGTATTATGTATGGCGGATACGCTATGATGTGAGGGGGCAGAATGGAACAACGGCACTGGTGTATCTGTTATCCGGTTTGCGTATCGTATTGTGTCTGTTCCCCCAAAATGAATGGTTAAGTGCCGCAGCGCCGCTTTCATGGGGGATTTACCGCAATATTCCCTTTGCGTTACTGGGTCTTTTGATTATTGTATTATTTTTTAAAAGCGCAAAAGAAAGCAATGATAAGGCGTTTCGATTTATGTGGCTGACGATCGTCCTTAGCTTTGGGTTTTATATTCCCGTAGTATTATTTGCGGATATGATTCCGCTTATCGGTATGTTGATGATACCTAAAACGTGCGCTTATGTATGGACTGTATTGATAGGCTTTTCCGCAATGAAAAATGAGCGGTAATCAAATGGCTGATATGCTATATGCGGAAAATTTTACGGAGCAGGAAATTCAGGCCTTAAAGATGAACAGAAAAAGATATCAATCCCCATAACGGAAAATGACAAAATGAAAAACAACTTTATAAATATCATGAAAGAATAAGCGGGACAGAAGGCCTGAATTAATTACGGAATCAGTCCTTTGTCCAATATCCGTCATATGCGAATCCGGTTTTACCGATCAGTAAATGTTCTGATTTGGAAAAACCTGTATTCAAAAGGGCATGGATTCTTTCTACGGCATATATCGGAGCCTTGGTGAGTATGCCGGTACATCCCAGCAGTTCCGGCATACAGGGCGCTATGAGGGCAATGAGCTCAGACAATACGGACTCTTTCTCATAGTCGCTTCTTACATCTATTCTTAAAATTCCCATCTGATTGAATGCATCATCGGAAACCCGTAAGCATAATTCGACTGTTCCGATGATATTCGATGCCAATTTATCAATAATGGAAAGCCTTGCAAACCAGCCGTTTTCATATGATGAACTCCAAAAATTAATGGCGTCTGTCATTCTTTCTTTGGTTGGATAGTAAAAATTATCTCCGTCACAATTATCGCTGTTAAAAAACGGCAGGGCATTCTTATCCCCATAAACCTTTAACAGTTCCTCACAATCATCGTTTTTTGTCTGTCTTACTAAAAAATTTTTGCTTTCCAGGACAGGGCATTTTTCATAAATTTTCATGTCGCATTTCCTCCCATTTGGTTTTAAAATTGTACTTTTTACTTTTATGTCCGCATGACACCATTTGCAGAAATTTTCATTATAGCTTCCATCCGCTTCCCGGCTGATCATTTCATCTTCGCTTAATATCATTCCGCAGCACTGGCAGACAAGCTGTCTGGGAGAACCAAGAAGCGTATTGATTGATACATTAAATTCCTGCGATAAAAGCTTCAGCGTGTCTGTATTCGGCTGTGTCTCACCGGTTTCCCACCGGCTGACCGCCTGTCTGGTAACCATCATGCGTTCTGCCAGTTGTCCCTGTGTAAGCCGGTTTTTCTCACGCAGACTTTTTAGAATTTCTTTCATCTCCATAATTGTTCCCTCTGTGAAAACAGTTTGTGAAAACAGTTTATTTTATTATAGCAGAACTCCGCGCTTTTTGTAAGCAACCCGCTGTTGCATGGGGCGCAGGCATTACCGGATAGCGGAGATAAAACGTCTGTATTAACAGAAACAGCAAATAATAAAAGCCTTTAATTGATGATGAAAGGTCAATTTAAAAGACGAAATGAATAAATTTGAAGAGGCAGAGATAGACATTGTGAATTTGTTGGAGTATATTGAATATGAGTGAATTCCGTATGGAGTATTTTAGAGGAATTTTGATGGTTCATATGGATTCAGAAACGGAAGCGTTACATATCATATCAGCATTCGGAAGTCGGAAGCATGGAAGCCGGGTGATTTTTAATTGCGAATTTGTGCCGGCGCCGTAAGTGTTCTGGCAGCAAATGCCGCAGGTTGAGAGAAAGGCATGGTGATCAGTATAATATGAAAATAAATAAGGGCATGAAAGAGTCTTTTGTAGTAATCGGTAAGGAAGGCTCTACATTGGATGGAGATAATTTTATTCAAAAGCTATGGGATGATGCCAATGCGCATTTTGAAGAGGTACAACATGCTGCAAGGAAAGATGAAACCGGAAATATATGCGGCATCTGGGGCGCGATGTCTGATTTTTCCCGCTCATTTATGCCGTGGGAGGATTTTGACAAGGGGCTTTATCTTGCGGGAGTGGAGTGTAATGATGATGCAGAAGCGCCTGATGGCTGGAAAAAATGGAGGATTCCCGGATACGAATATATTTATGTAGAATGTGAAAGGGATAATATTTTTCCGGAAGTAATAGAATATATGAAAAATAACGATATTCCGTTAGTGGGTGCAGTTAACGATTTTATCTGCCCGAAGACAGGAAAGAATTATATGTATTTTCCGATTAAGAAGTTATCTTAATAATTATTTATGGCATGATGCCGGCCATTTCGATATTGCATTGGAACTGGCGCGGCATGTTGTGGGATGATGGGAGATAAGAATGCCGGTATTAAAAATTTCGAGATCAGGAGGCAAATAATCGAAAAACCGTTATGGAAAATAAGTCAGTAGAATTTTTGTTAAATAATGCAGGCCCGGTAATTCAATATCGTCTGCGAAAAGAGATTACATGCAATATCTCTGAGCAGGAAGAAAAGAGATATTTAGATGAAATATATAAACTTTCCCGTTTTCAATTAGTTCGGAAGTATGTAAAGCCGGACGGTTATATCGGAAGTGGTATGCATAGCTGGGATAACTGGCGCGGTACGGTGCTCCATGAGACACCCTTACAGGATGGGGAGGCAGCCGCCAGACTGCTTTGCTATTACGGGATTCCGAAGGATCATCCGATCGTGGCAGATTTTGTAAAAGCAATGCGCGACGAGAAGATTATGAAACAGGAATTTTCTTATATTCCGCCGGAGATTCATCGATATGAGAACAGATTTACCGGCATTCGCAACGGTAACTGCCTCGGCGCGTTGCTGTATACCATGCAGGCAATTCTTGGGTATGGTGATGATTATGATGACCTGATAGAATTTCAGCAGATTGCGCTGAAGGGGTTTGAGCAGGTCCTGCAGATGTCATCCCTGGAGGAAATTCTGAAAAAGAGAAAGGGAGCGGAGAAGAAATACAGGCTTCCTTATATTGAGTCAGACGTATTTTTTCCAAACGGCTATACATTGGAGACTCTGGCATATACGAAGGCGTGGAGAACAAAGGAAAATGTTCGCATGCTTGCGGATGCCTTTAACCATATAAACAAAATTATGAAGCCGGACAATCAGATACACGTGAAAGTAAAGAACAGGTATTATGCGCCCTGCTTTGCGCTTGTGACACCGATAAGGGCATTTGATCCGAATTATATTCATACGATCAATTACAGAAGAATTTTGACGGAAATCGCAATGCTGGGCGTAGGGGATCAGGTGGGCGTTATAAGGAAATCCCTGGAATCAATATCTGAGGCGACAAACGATGAAGGAATTCTTAAAATGAATCTCACTCAGCCGCATAACAGGCATTATTCGCCGAAGAATATAGAATATCCTACACCATATGTAGATGTGAGGCTGGAAGAAACTTATAAGAACGGTCATGGACTGGACTGTGATTTAACATTCTGGGCAGTACAATTCAAAAATCTGGTTGAGAGAAATGCAGAGAACTGAAAGAGGTGCATTTGAAATCAGAGGATGGAGACCGAGGCTGTTTTATGATGCGGCAGTCCGGGATAAGTATGACAGATTAACGGAAAATATCGTCAGGATAAAAACCGGGAAAATGTGCGATTTGCTTAAATAAAAAAGATGTAATGATTGACATTACAACGAAGGCGTCATATAATCAGCATGAAAAGGAGTTGACAGATATGCAGATTTCAAGCCGGTTTACCATAGCAATACATATTTTTGCCTGTATTGATACTTTTGAAGATGACTATAAAATAACCAGTGATTTTCTGGCTTCGAGTGTGAATGTTAATCCGGTAGTAATCAGACGATTATTGATACAGCTAAAAGCGGCGGGGCTGATTACGGTTGCAAGGGGGAGCGGCGGGACAGCCATAGCCAGGCCGCTGGAAGAAATAACATTTTATGATGTTTATTTAGCCGTGGAGTGTGTGGAAGATCAGCGGCTTTTTCATTTCCATGATAACCCCTCTGCGCTCTGCCCTGTTGGAAGAAATATACACAATGCCTTAGATGATAAGCTGGAGCGGATACAGGCGGCGATGGAACAGGAGATGAAAAACATAACAATAAAGGATGCCATAGAGGATGCCAAAAAATACATTGCAATGGAAAAGCCGTCTGAAAGCAGAAAATAGCGGTAATCGGCAGCGGTGTTGCGCTTTTCATGCGTCTATTGTCTGGTAAAACAGATATTTATCGCCGTTCATAAACCAGATCAGTGATTCCGTTATAACTGTATGTCTTTATCAATTTCAGCTTTATTTCCTTTTGCAGCATATCAAATAAATGGATACCATTACCTAAAATAACAGGAATGATATTAAAGTAGTATTGATCTATTAAGTCTGCCCGAATAAGCTGTTGTACGATATTGGCGCCACCACAGACCCAAATATCTTTCCCGGCTTCCGCTTTCAGCCGATTTATTAATTGACAGGGGTCTTCGTCTGTAAAATGAATTTTATCGGTGGATTGCTGCGGAGAATGAGTAACAACATAGCTGGTGAGAGTGGGATATATCCATTCGTTGGGGGAAAGTTCTGTTATAAGTTGACGATATGTGTTTGCGCCCATGATAACTGTGTCAACATTCAAGATAAACTTTTCATAAGATACCATGTCATTCTCTCCGGGAATTTGTCCTTCGAGCCATTCTGTGCCCCCGCCGGAATCCGCAATACATCCATCTAAACTCATCGCAATAAATAAAACAATTTTTCGCATGGCTGCTCCTCCGTAAATTTTTATCTGTCACAGGTGTTGCCATATATGGCTGTTTCCGTTTGAACTATTCGTTAATTGCCCTTATGCCCAGCTGTGCGGCCTCTTCCATTCGTCTGCGTATTTTTTCAAGAACTTCAGGAGCTAATTTTTCCCAATTATCGACCTCTCCAATAACTCGGAGAGGCTCTTGTGTTCTATAAGAACAAGACGGGTTTCCGGGAAATTTCTGGTCTGTTACATTTGGGTCGTCTTCAATCTGACCTGTGGGTTCAACTATATAAATCCTGCCGCATCCTTCCCCCAAAGCCAATTCCGCTGCTAAAGCAGCGCCCTCTTTTATTGCTGTTACATATACGAAGTTTGCTTTTTCTCTTGTCCCATAATTAGATGGGTAGCCGGGTGTTATCAAATCTCCGATTTTTAAATCAGCTTTTGTACCATGATAAAGAGGTCTGTCCTCTTTAACATTTTTTCGTATGCCCATTGGTTTGAAGTTTTTAACTTCCATATCACACATTTCTCCGTTGGATGTCAATTTTTTCCACGCCTGATTGAAATCTTTCTGCGAATTATTCATTGTCAAAGAATCCCCCTTAAACTACACTCACTTATCGTTTCATAGGACAGTATAACACCCTGAATCCCGGAATACCAGTCTTTCGTTTTCTTGAATAAATGAAGGCCATACTATGCGTGGCAAAAGCACCTGTTGCTTTCGTCCGCCTGTTCGCCGCTTATTATGCCCATTAACGATTTATGCAATACAATCGAAATTTTCAATATAGCGCACAGGGAACAGGTTCCTGTTTTCATTACACCAAACGGAGAAGTTATTTAAAAATAATAATGTTGTAACTATTGACATTACAACAAAACTGTGGTAAAGTTCTAGATGTAACAGAGAACATTACAACAAGGATAACAATTCAGGAGGAATTATCATGAAAAACACACAGAAAGCATTGGAATTGATTGGCACTTTTGCAACAGGGGATACGGAGAAAGCAGCAAGCCTTTTGACAGAAGGTTATATCCAGCACAATCTGGCATATGGCACAGGCCGGGAAGCATTTTTGGATTCCGTTACTTACCTGGCGTCCGCACCGGTAAAGACTACGGTAAAGAACATAAGGGCATTCGAGGATGGTGACAAAGTATTTCTTCAGACGGTTTACAATTTTGCAGGCGCAGGCGAGCAGGTTGCATTTGATATTTTCCGTTTTGACGAGGCCGGTCTGATCGCGGAGCATTGGGATAATCTTGCAGGCGCGGCGGAGCCGAATCCATCAGGACATACGCAGACTGACGGGACAACGGAGATCAAAGATTCTGACAGGACAGAAGAAAATCGTGAGCTGGTAAAGAATTTCCTCTATGATGTTATGCAGGGGAATAACCCGGCAAAAACGCCGGATTACTTTGAGGGAGATATTTATATCCAGCATAATACGGCAATCGCGGACGGGTTATCCGGGTTGGGGGAGGCTTTGGCAGCAATGGCAGAGCATAATATCCGGATGATTTACGACAAAGTGCATCAGGTGCTGGCACAGGGTAATTTCGTGCTTGCAGTAAGTGAGGGTACTTTCGGCGGCGTGCCTACAAGCTATTATGATTTATGGCGTGTGGAAAATGGCAGAATTGCCGAGCATTGGGATGTTATGGAAACAATCGCTGAAAGAAGCACATGGCAGAATCAGAACGGTAAATTTTAATGGCCGGGCAGCACAAAACAGATATGGCGGCTATACACGGAAGAACGGTCTGCATTGGGGAAACTGTTTTGCAGGCTGCCCATACGGAGCAGTCAGAAAGCGGGGTTCGTATGACACAGGGAGAAAAAAGAGTATTTCTGATAAGCCGGCTGTTGGAAGAACAGCCGCAATATGCGCAAATAAAAATACCGGCTGAAGAAGGAGAACAGAAGAAACTGCTGCGCTCCCTGTTCAATATCCGTATGCCGGCAGCCATCGGAGAGGAATTTATTAAGATACAGAATGAATATTTACAGTCAGAAACAAAAGGCAGGGGAATAACAGAGCTTTCCGAATTGTCCCAGATAGAACAGGACATTTATTTGTGGCAGGGGGATATTACAGCATTGAGAGTGGATGCGGTTGTCAATGCTGCCAACAGCCAGATGCTGGGGTGCTTTTGTCCCTGCCATGGGTGTATAGATAACGCAATCCATACTTATGCGGGAATTCAGCTTAGAAATGAATGTGATGCGCTTATGAAAGAAAAGCGTAAAATATATGGCGGAAATTATGAAGAACCAACAGGCAGGGCAATGATTACGAAGGGATATAATCTGCCATGCAGCTATGTGATCCATACGGTCGGTCCGATTGTTTCGGGACAGCTTAGGAAAACAGATTGTGAACAGCTTTCCCGCTGTTATCGTTCCTGTCTGGAAGCAGCCCTGGAAAATGAAATTCAGAGCATTGCGTTTTGCTGTATTTCAACAGGGGAATTTCATTTTCCAAATGAAAAGGCTGCACAGATCGCAGTGGAAACAGTCAGGGAGTTTAAGAGAACAAACAGGAGCAGGATAGAGGTGGTATTTAATGTTTTCAAGGAGATTGACTATGAAATCTACCGT
>CALDLG010000166.1 GCA_937910785.1 uncultured Lachnospiraceae bacterium
CGGTGGAAGCAGCAGCGGTGGCGGAGGTGGTGGAGGAAGCCATGGCGGCGGAGGACACAGCCGATGAAAGCGGATTTCACAGGGAAGTGACCGGAAAGAAATAAGAAGAATGAAAATAAAAACAACCCACATGACGGTATGGGTTGTTTTTATATGATAAGAAATTTTGCTCAATATCTGTATTCTATGATCAGTCGTTAAACCCGACAGCGCCTACGCCATCTTGTTTACTGCCTGTGCTAAACGGGATACTTTTCTGGAAGCAGTATTCTTATGGAATACGCCCTTCGAAGTGGCCTTATCAATCGTAGCAGTAGCAGCCAGTAATGCGGACTTCGCAGCTTCTTTGTCATTCGCTGCAACAGCGGCATTTACTTTCTTTACAGCAGTCTTAACGCCGGATTTGATAGCCTTGTTTCTATCCGCCTTTGTTCTGTTTACTAAAATTCTCTTTTTCGCTGATTTGATATTAGCCAAGATGCACACCTCCTATTACAGTTAATTTTTAAGGAAAGTGTCTCATTAATCCGGACACGGACGTTTTAATGGAAACACACAGCTATTATTGTAGAATAACTACTAAATTCTGTCAATACATAATTTGGACATTTTTGCGAAAACTAAAGCCATGCACTTTTCTGTAAATCCGGCCGGATCGTGCTTGCACGAATCAGGCTGGATTTACAGAAAAGTATAGGGCGCAGCCCGAACCGAGATGAAGCGAAGCGGAATCGAGGTTGCATGGCGAAAGCCCGGCTGCGGGCCCCGCACTTCACGCTCCTGCCCGCATATAATAAACAAAGGAAGGGGAAATAACCCGGCCGCCGGCTTCATGAAAACGCGCGCCTGCTTATGTCCCCTTCCTGAGAAAAAGGAAAGAAGAAACGAGGACATGAGATATGAGTTGGTTTCAGGTCAGAACAGACCTGGCTTTGGAAGCCAGAGAAAGTATTGACGGGAAAGAAAACGAAATTCATGGTGTAAAAGTAGAAGAAGAGTATGATAAGGACAGCGATGTGCATATAACGACGGTCATCATAGAAACGAAGAACGGCTCCCGTGCCATGGGAAAGCCGATGGGAACCTATGTGACGCTGGAGGCGCCTGCCATGATTGAGCCGGAAGAGGATTACCATCAGGAAATTTCGGACATTCTTGCAGGAGAGATCAGGAAACTTCTGAAGGAACCGGAAAAGGAACATTCCATTCTGGTAGTCGGTCTGGGAAACCGGGATGTGACCGCGGATTCTCTTGGCCCCAATGTAGTCGATAACCTTTTTATTAACAGACATATTGTGATGGAATATGGCAAGGTGGCCTATAACTGTTCCAAAATGAATATGGTCAGCAGCCTGGTGCCCGGTGTTATGGCCAAAACGGGCATGGAATCGGCGGAAATTATCAAGGGTGTTATAGAGCAGACGGGGCCGGATCAGGTGATTGTCATCGATGCGCTGGCGGCCAGATCGACCAAACGTCTGAACCGGACGATTCAGATCACGAATACGGGGATTCATCCCGGTTCCGGTGTTGGTAATCACAGAAATGCGCTGACGCAGGAAAGCTTACAGGTGCCGGTTCTGGCAATCGGCGTGCCGACGGTGGTGGATGCGGCGACCATCGTAGGAGACGCTGTCGGAGAATATCCTAGCGCGCTGTCGGAATTAAATAATATGTATGTTACGAGCAAAGACGTGGATTTTCAAATACAGCAGATCAGTCATATTCTCTGTGATGCGCTGAATAAGGCGCTGGATATCTCCTTATCATGAGAAGGCACATCCCATGCATATAATGAACAATGAGGCAGTCCGGAAAGTTCCGGGGGCCCGGATGGGATGAAAAGCATACATGAATAAAAGGCGGTTATTTGAAAAAAGGAATGACGAGATTCATATCGGGCGCGGCATCCTGCGGATTCTGCTCCTTGTCCTGTGCGTAATGGCGGGAGCGGCTTTTTTGCAGGAGCTTTATCATGGGATGAAGGAGCAGGAGCGGGAAAATGAAAGCGGATTGCAGGAGTGGCTGGAGCAGGCCGTTCTGGATGACTGGATGCCGGGATTTTCTGTCTGGCAGACGGAACGGAATTCCAACGGCAGTAATCTGCTCGACCGCCTGATTCTGGAAAATGTTCCGATTTTTCTATACTGTATGGAACAGCCGGAAGAATACGATCCGGATATACTCAAAGAGAGCGATTATAATGAGCTGCTTCTTCTGGAAGGAACGGACGAAAACAGAAAGGATATTGAGGAAGGATCTCTGGAATACGGGGAAGATGCGATTCATCTGGATAAAAGTCTGGAGGAGGCTTTTCTTGCGGAAAATGGACTTGCCGGGGAGAACCGGGCGGCAGGAGAGGCAATGCCGGAGGAGCCGGAGGATACCGGACCGAAGGAAGAGACGAAAGAAGCGGTTTTTCATGAAGTAGAGGAGCCCGTATATCGTTATCAATGGAAGAACCTGCAGGATTATACGGAACTGGTCAAAGCCTTTTATGCCATAGATTCCACGACCTCGGCGGGGCCGGAGCTTTTGAATACGGAGAAGCTGCTGTCTGTGGATATGCGGATGCAGGGAAACAGTGAGGAACCGCAGATTTTGATTTATCATACGCATTCGCAGGAGGCCTTTGCGGATTCCGTACCCGGAGACGAGTCTACGACGATTGTTGGCGCCGGTGAAAAGCTGGCGCAGATACTGCGCGAGAAGTACGGGTACAATGTCATACATAATACGGAAAGCTTTGATAAGGAATCGAGAGACTATGCGTACAGTAATTCCCTTCCGGTGCTGGAGCAGATTCTTGCGGAAAATCCTTCGATCGAGGTTGTAATTGATCTGCACAGAGATGCGATGCCGGAGGACCGGAGGCTGGTCGTGGATCTGCAGGGACGGCCTACGGCGCAGTTTATGCTTTTCAACGGACTCAGCAGATCCGCCAGAAATGGCCCGATCGAGTCTCTGGAGAATCCTTATCTGGAGGATAATCTGGCTTTTTCCTTTCAGATGCAGACAGCAAGCAACGAATATTATCCGGGTATTGCAAGGCGGATTTATCTGAAGGCATACCGTTATAATCTGCATCTTCGGCCCAAATCTCTGCTGATTGAGCTGGGGGCGCAGAACAATACGGTGGAGGAGATTATGAACGCCATCGATCCGCTTGCTCATATTATTCATCTTGTACTGGTGGGGGAGGAACCTGATGCAGAACCTGATGCAGAATAAAAAAACAATGGACACAGACTGTCATCTCCTATAAAATAGAAGAATGAATATATTTTTACAGATGAGGGGGAGATAAGTGATGGAAGAACTGATGAAAGATATGAAAAAAAGGTCCATCGGAAATGTCTGGTGGGTTTCTCTGATTCTGCTGCTCGTGGCGGGAGGGCTGTTAGTGATCAACGGGCCTGCAACATTTCAGATATTCAGCATGCTGACAGGAGGGCGCAATCTGAACAGCATTCCATCTTCGGAGCTTTATAATGCGATGGCAGTCTGTGAGGTAAATATGGTTTATGACTGCTTTGCCGAATATGAATCGGAAAACGGGAAGATTTATGATTATTATATCATTCCCTACAGGGAAGAAGAATTTATCGCGGTGCGCGTCGATGAAAGCAGAGCTTCGGAGATGGACGGTATCTGCGATGATACATGGGAATATCTGATGGGCAATTCGGGGATGCCTGACCGGACGATTTCCCTGAAAGGAAATGTCCGTCCGATGGATGGCGATGAGCTGTATTACTATAAAGACTGGTTTACCTCAGTCGGGTACTCCGGCGATGAGATGAAGGCTTATGCCGTAAACAGCGTTTTGGAGGACGGAAAATTTGCCAAAGGGGCTTCTCCGCGGCAGGTTTATCTGATTACGGCGGGAAGCCTGCTGTTTATTATCTGGGCGGCATGGCTTTTGATAAAAGCATGTACGGGAGGCTATCTGAAAGCGATCAGGAAAGATCTTGAGCAGCTCGGTTCCTTATCGGAAAGCCAGATCGTTTCTGATTATCAGAACGCTTATGTGATCAATAAGGATGTACGAATCGGCCGCATCTTTACCTATAATGCGGTTCCGACCTCACCGCGGGCTTATCTGAACAAAAATATGGCATGGGCTTATTTATATCGTACGAAAAATTATACAAACGGCCTTTATACCGGCAGCAGCTATAATGTCATGATTTATCCGGCGAACGGAACGGAACAGATGGGAGATATTGCGATCAAGAAGAAATACAGCGATATGATTCTGGAATATTATGCCAATAATTTCCCGCATATGGTGGTGGGGTATTCGGATGAACTCAAGCGATTATACCATAGCGACCGTAATGCTTTTCTTGCGCTGCGCTATCTGCCGGCACAGGATACGCTGAATTACTAAGAAAGAGATGGAAAAGGAACAGTAGAAATATGACAACAGTAGATCAGAGCAGAATCAGAAACTTTTGTATCGTAGCGCATATCGACCATGGTAAATCAACGCTGGCGGACAGAATCATCGAGAAGACGGGACTTCTGACAAGCCGGGAAATGCAGGCACAGGTGCTTGACAATATGGAACTGGAACGGGAGCGCGGAATTACGATCAAGGCACAGACGGTCCGCATTGTCTATCAGGCGAAGGATGGACAGGAGTACATTTTTAACCTGATTGATACGCCGGGACATGTGGATTTTAACTACGAAGTCAGCCGGAGCCTTGCGGCCTGCGACGGAGCGATTCTTGTTGTGGATGCCGCACAGGGCATCGAGGCGCAGACGCTGGCCAATGTATATCTGGCATTGGATCATGATCTGGATGTTTTCCCGGTTATAAATAAGATCGACCTGCCGAGCGCGGACCCGGAGCGGGTGAAAAATGAAATAGAAGATGTGATCGGAATAGAGGCGCAGGATGCGCCTCTGATCTCTGCCAAGAACGGAATCGGAATCGAAGAGGTATTAGAGGCTGTTGTGACCAAAATTCCGGCTCCGAAAGGAAATGCGGACAATCCCCTGCAGGCGCTGATTTTCGATTCCGTATACGATTCCTATAAAGGTGTTATTGTATTCTGCCGTATTGTGGAAGGCCGTGTGCGCAAGGGCATGAATGTCAGGATGATGGCAACGGGGGCTGCCGCGGAAGTGGTGGAAGTAGGATACTTCGGTCCCGGACAGTTTATCCCCTGTGAGGAACTGTCAGCGGGCATGGTCGGATATCTTACGGCTTCCATTAAAAATGTAAAGGATACGGCGGTAGGGGATACGATAACGGATGTAACAAATCCCTGTGCAGAGCCGCTTCCCGGTTATAAAAAAGTAAATTCCATGGTATACTGCGGTATGTATCCGGCGGACGGCGCCAGGTATCCTGATCTGCGGGATGCGCTGGAGAAGCTGAAGCTGAACGATGCCTCTCTGAATTATGAACCGGAGACCTCCATTGCGCTGGGATTTGGATTCCGCTGCGGTTTTCTGGGGCTGCTGCATCTGGAAATCATTCAGGAGAGACTGGAGCGGGAATATAATCTGGATCTTGTTACAACCGCACCGGGTGTTATTTATCGGGTGTATAAAACAAACGGAGAAATGATCGAGCTGACCAATCCATCCAATCTGCCTGACCCTTCGGAAATCGATTATATGGAGGAGCCCATTGTCGCCGCGGAAATTATGGTGACATCGGAGTTCATCGGACCGATTATGCAGCTTTGTCAGGAACGGAGAGGGCGTTATGTCAGTACGGAGTATATTGAGGCGTCCAGAGCTTTGTTAAAATACGATTTACCATTAAATGAAATCATCTATGATTTTTTTGACGCCCTGAAATCCCGCTCCAGAGGATATGCTTCCTTCGATTATGAGGTGAAGGGCTATGAAGAGTCCAGACTTGTGAAGCTGGACATCCTTATCAACCGCGAAGAGGTAGACGCGCTCTCTTTCATCGTTCACGCGGACAGCGCTTATGAAAGAGGACGCAGAATGTGTGAAAAGCTGAAGGATGAAATACCCAGGCATCTGTTTGAAATACCCATTCAGGCGGCGGTGGGCGGGAAAATCATCGCGCGGGAAACGGTGAAAGCCATGCGTAAGGATGTCCTTGCCAAATGTTACGGCGGCGATATCACGCGTAAGAAGAAGCTTCTGGAGAAGCAGAAGGAAGGCAAGAAGCGGATGCGTCAGGTGGGCAATGTAGAGATTCCTCAGAGCGCGTTTATGAGTGTTTTGAAGCTGGATGATAAAGCCTGATACGAGGAAGACGGGAATGCGCGATCTGAGTATTTATGTTCATATCCCGTTCTGCGCCGGGAAATGCCGATATTGTGATTTTCTATCCTATCCGGCGCCGGAACGGGAGAAAGAGCGTTATCTTGAACTGCTTTTGCAGGAAATAGAAAAACAGTCGTTTTTCTATAAAGACCATCGGGTGATATCGGTTTTTATCGGGGGAGGGACTCCTTCTTTTCTGCACGCGGAAGCGGTCGAGAGAATAATTGAGAAGTTAAAACATAATTTTATTTTTGAAAACAGCTGTGAAATAACGATAGAAGCGAATCCGGACAGCTTAACGAATCATAAGCTGTCCGTTTATTTTGAAGCGGGAATCAACCGGATCAGCATCGGACTGCAAAGCGCCGACGATGCGCTGCTTCGTACGTTAGGAAGAATTCATGACAGCCGGACTTTTCTGCGGGCTTATGAAGGAGCGCGTCAGGCAGGCTTCCGGAATATCAATATTGATCTGATGTCGGCGGTTCCGGGGCAGACGCCGGAATCCTACGGAAACACGCTGGAATATGTTCTTGCGCTGAAGCCGGAACATATTTCCGCATACAGTCTGATTCTGGAAGAGGGCACATGGTTTTATGAACACCGAAAGGAACTGCATTTTCCAACGGAGGAGGAAGACCGCGCGCTCTATGAGATGACCGGAGAAATGCTGGAATCATATCATTACAATCGTTATGAAATATCGAATTATGCACTGGAAGGATATGAATGCAGACATAATCAGATTTACTGGACAAGAGGAGATTATGTCGGATTCGGCCTCGGAGCCGCTTCCATGGTATGCGATGTGCGCTGGAGCAACCGGCGGACCATGCGGGAATATGAGGAGGCGTTACGGCAGCCTGAACAGGAATGTCTGCGTGATTTGTCCGCATGCCGCGCGCGGTTTGGCGAAAATGTACAATACCTGAGCAGAGCGGAACAGAAGAATTCATGTTTCTTGGCCTTCGCCTGATCAGAGGCGTGAGCAGGCGGGATTTTCAGGAGAAATTCGGCCTTCCCATAGAGGAGGTATACGGAGAGACGCTTCACAGTCTGCGGCGGGACGGCCTGCTTTTTACGGAGGATGGGAACGATTCGATCCGTCTGACGCCGTACGGGCTGGATATCAGTAATTACGCAATGGCACAGTTCCTTTTTGAATAAGGATATTGAACTTTTTTTGAGAAATTTGTATAATATATCTAATACGGAATTAAAATAGGACACTTTTATTTGGTGGAAAGGCACTTGAACTGTCCCGAAGTCATAGAATAGAGTAAATGAACTTTGGGGGCTTCTTTTGAAAACATTTAAGCAACCGCTGACGGCGAAAGAAGAAGCCGCATATCTGCGCCAGCTGAAAGAAGGGAATAGCCGGCAGAGGCAGACTGCCAAAGAAATACTGGTTGAACGGAACCTTCGTCTGGTGGCGCACATCGCCAAAAAATATCAGAATGTTGATGAGGATATGGAAGATTTGATTTCAACAGGAACGATTGGACTGATCAAGGCGATCGATTCTTTTGATGCGGGAAAAGGAAAGCTCAGCACCTATGCGTCGAGATGTATTGACAATGAACTGCTGATGCTGCTGCGGGCGAAAAAGAAAACTTCCAGAGAAGTGTCGCTTTATGAGCCAATCGGAACGGACAGAGAAGGAAATGAGATCAATCTGCTCGATATTATTGAGCAGGAGCAGTCCGATGTGATAGAGCAGATGGAAATAAAGGAACATTTGAAGCGTTTATCCGGTCTTCTGGAGGAGAAGCTGGATGAGCGGGAGAAGGAAATACTGACGCTGCGTTACGGTCTGGCGGACGATGAAGAAGTAACACAGCGGGAAATTGGGAGAAATCTGGGGATTTCCAGAAGTTATGTTTCCAGAATCGAGAAAAAGGCTCTGGAAAAGCTGAGGGAAGGTTTTGGATAGTTAAAAGACAGGGGGATAAAATCATATGATCTTTGTAAAGAAGGATGATTTAAAGACTGGAATGCGGCTGGCCCGTCCTATATATAACAAAAATGGGGTACTGCTATATGAGAGAAATTCAAAACTGACGGCTCAGGGATTGAACAGTATTAAAAATTTCGGACTGCTTGGTGCTTTCGTACTGGAACCGGCGGAACCGGTTCCGCCGATGACCAGAGACGACATCGAGTTTGAGCGGTTTCAGACGATATGTGTATTTTCCATTCAGGAAGAACTGGATCGTATTCTGCAGACCTCACGCTATTCCAAAATGCAGGCGATTACGTCTAATATCATTAAAAATTACGGACATCTGGACCGGAAGATCAATTTTATGCAGAATCTGCGCAGCAAGGAGGATTATTTTTACAAGCATTCTCTGAATGTCGCAATTCTGTGTGCTATGATAGCGCATACGATGAATGTGCCCGTATCGGAACAGAACGATGTGGTGACTGCCGCAATCGTCCATGATATCGGCAAGCTTTCGGCGCCGAAAAGCCTTATGCTGCAGGATACATGGACAGAGGCGGAGCGGGATCAGATGCGGAATGCCGAGGTGGCAGGCTTTGCCAAAATCGAACATGTTTTTTCCACGAATCCCGCGATCAAACGCATTTGTGTACAGGCACAGAATAATCTGGATAATCTGCAAAGAGGCAGAGTGACGGACATGAGTAAAATGGTTACGGGAGCCAGAATCCTGTCGGTAGCGGAATCCTTTGATACGATCACCGCGGTTCAGCTCGACAGAGAGCGGCAGTCCGAGATAGCGGCCTTTAAGCATCTGCTGAGGAACCGGGGATATTATGATGAAAAAGTGGTGAATGCGCTGAGCAGCTCCATCAATCTCCTCGTGCCGGGTGTCAGCATAGAACTGAATACCGGCGCGAAAGGACTTGTTCTTGTGGAAAATGAGAGAAACATTTTGAAACCCCTGATTCTGACCTTCAATGACAACAGAATTATCGACCTTGGCAATCGTATTTATGAGGGACATATTGAAATTGTGGATATCATGAAGACGATGGATAACCGCCATGTGATGAACAGAGAGCTGTTAAAGAGACAGGGCATTGATGTGGAAGAACCGGAATATGTGAATGATGAAAAAGGCGATGAAGCGGAAGAAGGATATATTCCGGGAGTGATGTAAAGGATACGGTAAGGAAGAAGGTGTGGATAGATGCCGACGATTGAAGAGATCATGAGAACAGCCAAGAATGCGGGCGCTTCGGATGTACATATTACGGTGGGAATACCGCCGAAAATGCGTGTGAACGGTAATCTGGTTACGATGAATTATTCCAGAATGATGCCCGCGGATACCCTGGGGGTATTGCTTGAGATTATGACGGAATCACAGCGGGAGAAGTTTGAGGACCGGGGAGAGTACGATATGTCTTTCTCGATTCCGGAACTTGGGCGCTATCGTGTTAATGCCTATAAACAGAGGGGTTCCGTCGCTCTGGCGCTTCGGCTTGTCGGCACGCAGGTGCCTTCACCGGAATCCCTGGGGGTTCCGGAATCCGTGATCAATCTGTATGAGAGGAAAAGAGGACTGATTCTCGTTACCGGTCCTACGGGAAGCGGTAAATCGACAACACTTGCGGCGATTATCGACAAAATAAACAATAACAGAGACGCGCATGTCATCACACTGGAAGATCCGATCGAATATCTGCATCAGCACAAAATGGCGATGGTCAATCAGAGGGAGATCGGGCTCGACTCCCAGAATTACGCGAATGCGCTGCGGGCCGCGCTGCGTGAAGATCCGGACGTGATTCTGGTAGGAGAGATGCGTGACTTTGAAACCATCAGTGTCGCGATTACGGCGGCGGAAACGGGGCACCTTGTCTTGTCTACGCTGCATACAATCGGCGCTGCCAGTACGGTAGATCGTGTAATCGATGTCTTCCCGCCGCACCAGCAGCAGCAGATCCGCGTACAGTTTGCGAACGTTCTGGAAGCGGTTATTTCCCAGCAGCTGATTCCGACGCTGGACGGCAGGGGCCGTGTGGCGGCGTTTGAGGTTATGCATGCGAATCATGCGGTACGCAATCTGATTCGCGAAGGAAAGTCCCATCAGCTCGTATCTGTCATGCAGACGAACCGGAAGATGGGCATGATTACGATGGATGAAAGTATTACACAGCTTTTCTATGAGGGAAGAATCGACAGAGAGATGGCGATTCAGTTCGCGCAGGACCCGGATGGGATGCAGAACAAGATTTTCTGAGAATAAGCGGTAAAAAGACCGGAATGAAAGGGATTGATTTAAGTTGTCGGGAAATTTTTCTTGACAGCTTTTTTCTTTTTCATTATGATATAGATATTCCAAAAGTTTGCTGCGGAGGGAAGCGGCAAAATCTTATTCTGATATCAGGCTGGAAATTCAGATTGACAGCCTGTGAATCCAGGCATATCGCCGAAGAATTCAGGAAGTGTATGAAAAGTACAATTTGATAGCATGTGCAATTTTATTATGCCGTTTGTGCGTGAGCTTGTCGAAGGGAGGAAAGTTTATTGTTCAGTTCCATTGCATCGGGCACGATTCACGGTATCAGGAGCCAGCTGATATGCGTAGAGGTCGATGTGTCCAAAGGTCTGCCCTGTTTTCAGATGGTGGGCCTGCCCAACTCGGAAGTGAAAGAAGCCAGAGAGAGGGTGAAGGTTGCGCTGAAAAATGCGGGGATATCCCTGCCTCCGATGTGCATTAATATCAATCTTTCACCGGCTGATCTCCGAAAAGAGGGTTCCCTGCTGGACCTGCCTGTGGCCGTCGGCATTATGGCCGCACTGGGGTATCTGCCGCAGGAAAACGTGGAAGGAATTCTCATCATCGGAGAGCTTGGCCTGAACGGAGAAGTGAAGCCGGTAAAAGGCGTGCTCCCTATCGTGAAAGAGGCACAGGAACAGGGGATCGGATGCTGTATCCTGCCGAAAGAAAATGCGGCGGAAGGAGCTGTCGTACAGGGCATCGAGGTTATCGGCGTTTCCGATATCCGGGAGACGCTGTCTTTTTTGCAGGCCGGCATACAGGAACGGCGCGGGCTGATCGCGCCGGCGGCGGTTGACGTTGGTGCGCTGTTTGAGAGAAAGAGACAGGCATATGGTACGGATTTCGCTGATGTAAACGGACAGCAGGCGGTAAAGCGGGCTGCGGAAATAGCGGCGGCAGGCTTCCATCATTTGCTGATGATCGGTCCGCCGGGTTCCGGCAAGACAATGATCGCAAGGAGAATGTCTGCGATTCTGCCGCCGCTGTCTTTAGAAGAGAGCATGGAGGTTTCGGCCATATACAGCGTGTCCGGGCTGCTTTCCCCACAGGAAGCGCTGATGACGGAGCGGCCGTTTGTCGCGCCTCACCATACCATCACGGGGAGGGCTCTCGCCGGAGGCGGCAGAATCCCCGCGCCCGGCATGGTTACGCTTGCGCACAGGGGTATTTTATTTCTGGATGAATTGCCGGAATTTAAGCGGGAAACGCTGGATATTCTGCGCCAGCCGCTTGAGGACCGGCAGATACATCTGGCAAGAAGCAGCGGAAACTATATTTATCCGGCGGATTTTATGCTGGTCGGGGCGATGAATCCCTGTCCCTGCGGTTTTTATCCGGACATGCAGAAATGCAGCTGTACGCCTTATGAGGTGCATCGTTATCTGGAACGGATATCCGGTCCGATTCTGGATCGAATCGATATCTGTGTGGAAGCGGCGGCAGTGGATGTTACGGATTTGACAACATCTGTTATGCAAGAGACAAGCGAGCAGATATGCGCCCGCGTGACGGAAGCAAGGCGGATTCAGCAGGAACGTTTTGCCGGGACGGGCCTGCGCTTCAATGCGGATATGGGAACGAAAGAGATCCGCTCTTTTTGCCCGTTGAGAGCAGAGGAGGAAAGGCTGCTGGAGCAGGTTTTCCGCAAGATGAATCTGACGGCCAGAAGTTATCACCGCATTCTGAAAACGGCCAGAACGATTGCGGATCTCGCAGGAAGCTATGAAATCAGAGAGGAACATCTGATGGAAGCTCTGATGTATCGCGTTACGGAACATATGAAAGCATAATCACAGGGCAGGAACGGAGCGCCCTGTAGATGAAGGAAAAGGAGGAACGGGTGAGCGGGAAGGAGAATCATGCAGGATACCGGGAAAAAGGTGAACGGGGGAACGGGAAAGAGAATCATGCGGGATACTGGGAAAAGGAGGAATGTTTTGGCGGGAAAGAAAATCGTGAAGGATGCCGGGAAAAGGAGGAGCGATGGACCGGGAAGCGGGAGAATGCCCGGATCGAGGACCGGCAGCTGCCCTTTGCCCACTGGCTGTACGGCGTGCCGGGCGTCGGAAGCAGGACGATCAGGCATCTGTCAGCGAAAGGACGGCTGCCGGAGGAACTGTATCATATGACTTTGCAGGAGCTGGAGAGCCTTTTTGCTCCGTCAGCCGCCGGCCGGAAACTGGCAGAGCGGATTGCGGCTTCCCGACAGCAGGGAAATGTGTGGAGAGATTATGAAGAGCTGGAAAAAAGAAATATACGGTTTACCTGTCTTGGCAATGCCGGATATCCGAAACGTCTGTCTCAGATTCCGGATGCGCCCTATGGAATTTATTACCGGGGAAGGCTTCCGGAACAGGAAAAGCCGGCGGTGGCCATCATTGGAGCAAGGGGCTGTTCGGAATACGGACGGAAAATGGCGCAGTGTTTCGGGAGAGACCTGGCTGTGGCAGGAATACAGATCATCAGCGGAATGGCGAGGGGCATCGACGGAATCGGGCAGCAGGCCGCGGTCGAGGCGGGAGGATATTCGCTCGGCGTATTGGGCTGCGGCGTGGATATCTGTTATCCGTCGGAAAACAGGGAGCTGTATGAACGGCTCGCCGCACAGGGCGGAATCTGTTCGGAATACCGTCCCGGCACCGAACCGAAGAACAGCCTGTTTCCGCCAAGAAACCGTATTATCAGCGGACTTGCGGACGTGGTTCTGGTGATTGAGGCCAGAAACAGAAGCGGTACGTTGATTACCGTCGATATGGCATTAGAGCAGGGGCGGGAGGTTTATGCCCTGCCCGGCCGGGTGACGGATGCACTGAGCGAAGGCTGCAACCGCCTTTTACAGCAGGGGGCCAATGTGGCTGTTTCACCGGAAGAACTGATTCGAAATCTTACAGGGCAAGGGACCGGGACAGGAGACGGCATACACGAAAAATCCATTCTGTCCGATGTGCAGGCGGACCTTCTTCACGTGCTTCAGGATACGCCGCTCCCGATAGAAATAATAAAAGAACATATGTTATATAATTGCCGGAGGGATATGACGATACAGGAACTGATAAGCCAGCTTGTGAAACTGTGCCTGATGGGATATGCCAGAC
>CALDLG010000167.1 GCA_937910785.1 uncultured Lachnospiraceae bacterium
CGGGCATCGAACAGTATATGGAGAAAGAATTGCAGGGAATCGACGGGGAAAGAGAGATTTTGGTGAATAATCGTGGAAAAATTACGGGAGAGGGAGAGATAATCAGAGAAATGGAGAGTGGCCAGGATATCTGGCTCTCGATCGATAAGGATCTGCAGATTGCCGTGTATGAAATTCTTGAAAAAAAGCTGGCGGACATTATCGCGGATCATCTGATTAATGCGAAGGAATTTGATAAAACGGATATTTCGGATACAACAGATATCCGTATCCCCATCTATGATGTTTATATGGCGTTTATCGATAACAATATTCTTCATCTGCAGGACTTTGAGAGGCCGGGAGCATCGGAGCAGGAGCTTCTTCTGGCTGAAATTCTGAAAGAAAAGCAGGGGGAGGTTCAGGAAGCACTCCGCAGCGAATTAAAAGAAGGAAATACGACGTATGACAGCCTGTCCGGGGAGATGCGGGAGTATCTGTTTTATCTGATTGAGGAGACCGGGCTTTTGGGGGAAGAGAAGATTGACGTGGAGGATGAGGTATTCCGAAAATGGAAAAGCGAAGGCGGCATCAGTCCGAAAACTTTCCTGCTTCATGCGATAGACAGGGGATGGATTGCGGAGGAGTTTCTCGATTTTGACCAAAGATATCTGACAAGGGATGAAATGTATGAATTATTGACAGAAGAACTTTTCAGAAAAATAGCAGATGATATTGAATTTAAAAAACGCTTGTTTAAGTGGCTGCTTTATGAGGACCGGATTTCCGGCAGGGATATCTGTCTGCTTTTGTACGAGCAGGGAATCCTGTCCGGAATGGACAGCGATTACGCCGAGCTTCTGGCCGGCAGAACGGATGCCTTTCTTTTTCTGAAAAAGAAAATCATGGAGCTGGAGATTACGCCTGCACAGCTGGCGCTTGATCCCTGTTCGGCATCCGCGGTAGTCGTAAATCCGCAAAACGGAAAGATATTGGCGTTAGTGTCCTATCCGGGGTATGATAATAACCGGCTGGCAAATCAGATTGACTCCGCATATTATCAACAGCTTCTGAACGATAAGTCACTGCCGCTATACAACAGGGCCACACAGCAGCTGACGGCTCCCGGTTCTACCTTTAAGCCGGTCACCGTGGCCGCCGGTCTGCAGGAAGGCGTGATTTTCCCGGATACCTCCGTTTACTGTGACGGAATTTTCGACAAGGTATTCCCCGGACTGAAATGCTGGAAGCATACCGGTCATGGGGAAGTGGGGAACGCATGGAGTGCGCTGCAGTTTTCCTGCAATGATTATCTGTGCGAGATCGCATACCGGCTTGGAACGGGCGCCGACTCGGAGTATACGGACAGCGCCGCCCTGTGGCAGCTGCAGAAATACGCACAGCTTTTCCGTCTGGATGAAAAATCCGGAATTGAGCTTGCAGAGTCGGAGCCTCATGTGACGGACAATTATGCAATTCCTTCCGCGATCGGGCAGGGAACGCATAATTATGCGACCGTACAGCTTGCCCGTTATGTGAATATCCTTGCGTCCGGAGGAAAAGCATATCCGCTTTCCCTGATCAGGGGCGTTGCGGATGAAAACGGAAGGTGCATTGAGACGGAGCCCGTTACGGAAGATGTGGTTGATCTGCCGGATAATGTCTGGAATACGGTCGGTACCGGCATGCGCCAGTTTGCGAAGAGCAATGCCGCATTTGAAGATATGGAAATTCCGGTGGCCGGAAAGACGGGGACTGCCCAGGAATCGGAAGGAAGGCCGGATCACGCGTTGTTTGTCGGATATGCGCCGGCCGATTCGCCGGAAATTACGATCGCCGTCCGGATTGCCAACGGGTATGGTTCTTCCAATGTAACGGCAGTTGGCCGAAGTGTTTTCGATTATTATTTCGGTGAGATGATCCGCTAAAGCAGGAAGATATCAATGCGGCAGGTGGAAGAATAACCATATTTTCGGTATCCTTCCACCTGCTTTGCATATGCTCTTATTTCCTGTCTGATTTTATTTCTGCCTGTTTGCAATCAGGGAATAGACAAAGCATCCTGCCAGTGAGGCAAAAACCAGTCCGAGAATGATAAACTCCACAACTCCCATTTTCAGCCCTCCTATCTGTGTTCATACCAGATTCCGCCAAAAAATCCGATCACTACGATAACGATTGCGATTACAGACCATATGTCCATCTGCATTTTGATTTCCTCCCCCGCAGTCATTTGGTTTTCAGGTTCCTTTTACACACACAAAGTTTAGCATAGTCAGGGCGGTTTTCCTAACGCATTGTCGGAATCTTAGCGTAACCTTGACAGATTCTTTGCGGTTTCTTAGCGGATTCTTCGCGTCTTCTTAACGGATTCACCGGGGATTCGCAGTATGCCCCTGCATCTTTTCAGCCGGTTTTTAAAATTTTCGCACATTGATTGACAGCCGCAGACCGGTGCACTATAATATTTGTATTACATTTGTAAGAATGGGGGGATTTTCTATGAAAGCACTGCCTCAGATTTCCGAGGCCGAATTTGAAGTCATGAAGATTGTCTGGAAAGATGCGCCGATCAGTACGAATGAGATCACGGAACGCCTGGTAAAAACGACAAGCTGGAGTCCGAAGACCATACAGACGCTGATTAAGCGTCTGGTCACAAAAGGGGCGCTTTCCTATGAAAAGCAGAGCAGGGTATTTGTTTATACGCCTCTGGTTGGTGAGAAAGAATATATCGGGCAGGAGAGCAGCTCTTTCCTGAACCGCTTCTATGGCGGAAACATTACCTCCATGTTGTCTGCGTATATTGATAACGATAAACTGTCGGAAGAAGAGATTGGTACGCTGCGCGCCCTTCTTTCCGAAAGATCTCATAAAGGAGAGACATAGAGAGGCATGGCTGTTCATATGACTGATTTTACAATTCGTTTTTTTCTGTGTAATCTGGCACTCTGTATTTTGATCGGAATTTTTTCCGCAGCGAAGCGGCTTTTGAAAAACAGCCTGACCAGCCGCATGCAGTACCGGATGTGGTTCGGACTGCTCGGCCTGATGACGGTTCCTTTCTGGCCTTTTCGGGCAGGAGGCCCGGCCCGGTTTTCATGGTTTGATAAACTGGACCAATTCTCATTGCCTTCTTCGGAAATTTTAGCGGAAGAGACTTCCGCCGCCAATGCTTCCGCCGCAGGATGGATGAATGATTTTGGCGTTTCAGTCAGTCAAAGGACGCCTTCCGCGGTGGGAATTTTTCTGATGTTTTTGTGGACGGCGGGCATTTTGCTGATGCTTGGGAATGCCGTAAAATCGCTCAGGCGCCTTGATAACATCCGCAAATCGTCCCTTCCTCTGCAGAACCCTGCTCTCCGCAGACTGTATCAGGAATGTCTTCGGGAAATGAAGCTGAAAAGGCGGATTCCGGTTCGCAGCACGGCTTTTCTGCGTTCTCCCATGATTGCGGGGTTTTGGAGGCCCTGCGTTTATCTGCCGATTCATCTGATTTCCGACTGGCAGGAGAAGGATATCCGTTACATGCTGCTGCATGAGCTGCAGCATTATAAACAGAGGGATGCGCTGGCCAATTATGTGATGAATATCATGGGCATTTTATATTGGTTTAATCCTCTCGTATGGTATGCGCTCAGAGAAATGCGAAATGACAGGGAGATTGCCTGTGACACCCGTGTTTTGCAGATGCTGCCAAAGGAGGCATATGAGGATTATGGCAACACACTGTTAAATTTTGTGGAAAAAATATCCTTTACGCCCTTCCTGTTTGCCGCGGGAATCGGAGGGAGCATGAGGCAGATGACCAGAAGAATTCTGAATATTGCGGAATATCGTCCGGTATCTTTCCGAAGAAAAATGCGCAGTGCTTTTGCCGGCTTCATGCTGCTGATTCTTTT
>CALDLG010000168.1 GCA_937910785.1 uncultured Lachnospiraceae bacterium
TCAGCAGCGTCTCCGCATGGGCGATTCTTTTCTGGGTCAGGTATTCATAGCAGGAGGTTCCGGAGAACTGTTTGAACAGCCTGGAAAAGTGGAATTTGGAAAAACCGGCCAGAGCGGCCAGATCGTCCACGTTGATATTTTCCGTACAGTGGTCGGTGATATAATTGCACACGTCCATGAATTTTTCAATGTATTCATGCTGTTTGTTCGACGTGATGCCCGGAAATTTTTCGTTGGCATTGAAATTGGCCCGGCCGATAGCAACGAAAAAATGAATAATCAGGGAATAAATACAGGCTTCCGTGAAAGCGATCCGGTTATCGTATTCCCTGCTGACTTCATTCAGAATAGAAACAAGCTGTCCGTTCAGTTCCGGATATTCCGTCCGGCTGATCAGGGCATAGGGATGCAGGGAATGGATCAGAGAATCCATTCCTTTTACATTACAGACGAGACCGTAATCCAGAAGGATAATGAGCCGCTCGCCCTCGTCTCCGCCAGCGTCCGGCAGGGGAGCGATCAGGCGGTGCAGCGTGCCGGGGGGCGTTATGAAAATATCGCCTTCTCCAAAGGTATGAGAGGTTTCGTCGATAACGACCGTATATTCTTTACGGACGGGCATGATGATTTCCATCGCCGTGTGCCAGTGGAGCGGATAGTCCTCCGCTTCCATATTATGATAGAGCTTGATGCCCGAAAAGTAATCGTATGCTACCGTTTCATGGATGCCGTTTAGAATTTTTATCATGGGAAGGGCTCCTGTTGGATATCGGTGAGTAGTTTCTGGTTTTTGTATGTACTTCTTTCTTTCAGTGATAACACAAATAGCAGAAAGTGTCAAATCAATTTTTGCTATGAAAAGAAGCTGTAAATAAATAGAAAACGAGCATATTGCTCGGAAATGATGGGAAAATTTAATGAAAAATATAAATAATGAATAGAAAAGAAAGGAAAGTAAAAGCCTCAGGAGAAGTCATTTAGCAATATCTGGATGCGACAAAGCAAGAAGTGAAGAGCATGAGAGGCGGGACTGTTGTATACTTTGACCAACAGTACGCGGGAAAATCATGCAATTTATGGCATAATATCAACCGACAGGAAGACGGGCAAAGAAGGCCCGCTGTCTGCATAAAAAGGATGGGAGGAGCAGGATGGAACTTGTAAGAGATGAGGTAAAGAATGCGGAGTTTGAAGAACGTGCCCGCAGTCTGGTTGCACAGATGACGTTGGAGGAGAAGGCTTTTCAAATGCTGAACGGCGCTCCTGCCATAGAACGACTGGGCATTAAGGCCTATAACTGGTGGAATGAGGCGCTGCATGGGGTTGCGAGAGCCGGAACGGCGACCGTATTTCCGCAGGCGGTTTCGCTGGCGGCCACATTTGATGAGGATCTGGTCGAAGAGGTGGCGGATGCCATTTCCACAGAAGGGCGTGCGAAGTTTAACGCACAGCAGAAATATGAAGATTTTGATATCTATAAGGGACTGACCTTCTGGTCTCCCAACGTAAATATTTTCAGAGATCCGAGATGGGGCAGAGGCCATGAAACGTTTGGCGAGGACCCTTATCTGACATCCCGGCTCGGTGTGCGGTTTGTGGAGGGCATACAGGGACACGATGAGAATTACATGAAGGCGGCGGCCTGCGCCAAGCATTTTGCGGTACACAGCGGCCCGGAAGACCTGCGCCATGAGTTCAATGCCGAAGTAAGCAGGCAGGATCTGTACGAAACATACCTTCCGGCCTTTAAGGCCTGTGTGCAGGAGGCGAAGGTGGAGGCGGTCATGGGCGCCTATAACCGTACGAACGGAGAACCGTGCTGTGGAAGCAAAACGCTCCTGCAGGATATTCTGCGGGAAGAATGGGGCTTTAAGGGACATGTGGTTTCCGACTGCTGGGCGATCAGAGATTTCCATGAGGGTCATGGCGTAACGGCGGGAGCGGAAGAGTCGGTGGCGCTTGCCGTGAAGAATGGCTGTGACTTAAACTGCGGCAATCTTTTCGCTTATGTAAAAGATGCGGTGGAAAAGGGAATGATACCGGAAGAGCGGGTGGACGAAGCGCTGGTGCATCTCTTTACGACAAGGATGAAGCTCGGTCTGTTCGACGAAAAAGGGAAGACGCCCTATGACGAAATCCCTTATACCGTGGTTGATTCGAAGGAAATGCAGGAGCTGAATCTGAAGACGGCGGAGAAGTGCGTCGTTCTTTTGAAAAATGACGATCATCTTCTGCCGCTTGATAAGCATAAAATCAAAACGCTCGGCGTGATCGGCCCGAATGCCAATAACCGGAAGGCCCTGGTCGGCAATTACGAAGGAACGGCATCCCGCTATTTCACGATCGCCGAGGGAATTCAGGAATATGTGGGCGATGACGTCAGAGTGTTGGTATCCGAGGGATGTCATCTGTATCAGGAGCAGATCAGTAATCTGAGCCAGGGGAAAGACAGGGATTCGGAGGTAAAGGCAGTCTGTGATGCGAGTGATGTCGTCATCCTGTGCCTCGGACTGGATTCCGGTCTGGAAGGCGAAGAGGGCGATCAGGGCAATCAGTATGCCAGCGGCGATAAGCCGACTCTGAATCTGCCCGGAAGACAGCAGGAAATTCTGGAGATCGCTTCTGCCAGCGGCAAGCCCGTTGTGCTCGTGCTTCTTTCGGGAAGCGCGCTGGCGATAAACTGGGCGGATGAACATATTCCGGCCATCGTACAGGGATGGTATCCGGGCGCGCAGGGCGGAAGAGCCATTGCGAGAGTGCTGTTCGGGGAGAAGAATCCGGAAGGAAGAATGCCCCTGACATTTTACCGGACCATGGAAGAGCTGCCGGCCTTTACCGACTATTCCATGAAGGGAAGGACATATCGTTATATGAAGCAGGAGGCTTTATATCCTTTCGGGTATGGACTGTCCTATACGGATTTCGCTTACAGAGACGCTGCGCTATCCTCCGATACGGTGGGAGAAGACGGTATTGAAGTGAAGGTTGTCGTAACCAATACGGGCAGCAGGGAAGGTACGGAGACCGTGCAGGTTTATGTGAAAGCAGACCGGGAAGGCACTCCGAATGCGCAGCTGAAAGGCATCCGGAAAGTGGCTTTACAGCCCGGAGAAAGCAAAGAGGTCGTGATAAAGCTCCCGGTCAGCGCATTTGCGCTGTATGATGAGCAGGCGGTTAACAGTGTCGGGGCAGGAAAATATCTTGTTTCGATCGGAGGAACGCAGCCGGAGAGCCGAAGCGAGAAGCTGACCGGAAGAAAGGTGGATGTGCTTACGGTTACGGCGCCCCGGACAATCTGCTTATGAGTATAAGTTTCGGATAAAAGGCTTGATGATGTCATGTTGTGCCTGCGGCCGGAAGGCCGCGGGCCGGAAATGGAGGAATATTATGAGTTTCGAGCAGGCATGGCTCAATTATACGGAAAAAACATCCTGTGAAGGGGCGGACAGACTTCCCTGTATTTATGCGGATGTACAGGATCAGATTATAGAGAACAGCGTAAAGGAGCTGCAGCTTGCGCTGGAGGGAATGACCGGCAGCAAGCCTGTGCTTCGGGGGATTTCCGACAGCGGAGAAGGACAGGGCGTGTATCTTGTCCGCAGGGAAGGGATGGCGAAAGAGAGCTATCATCTGTATGAAAAGGACGGCAGGGTGACGATCGAGGCGTCTGACTCGCAGGGAATTCTGTACGGAACCTTTGCGCTTCTGCGCAGGATACGGACGGAAGAGACGATTGTCGGGATGGATATTGCGAAAGCGCCCGATATGCCGCTTCGTATGCTGAATCACTGGGATAATATGGACGGAAGCATCGAACGCGGTTATTCCGGCGAATCCTTTTTCTTCGTGGAAAATGAGATCGTTGTGGATGACAGGACCGTTACCTATGCGAGACTGGCGGCCAGCGTCGGCATCAATGCGGTGGTGATCAATAATGTCAATGTAAAGGACGCGGCAACCTGGCTGATTACCGGACGGTATCTTGCCAAAGTCAGGGAAATGGCCGGGCTTTTCGCGGGATATGGCATCAGGCTTTTTCTGAGCCTGAATTATGCGGCGCCCATGGAGCTTGGAGAGCTGGACAGCGCGGACCCGCTTGACGAGCGGGTGAGAAGCTGGTGGAAGAAGCGGATGGAGCTTGTATTTACCGAAGTGCCGGGATTTGGCGGGTTTCTGATCAAGGCGGATTCGGAAGGAAGACCGGGGCCCTTTACCTATGGACGGACCCATGCGGACGGCGCGAACATGCTGGCGGAAGCCGCAGCGCCATACGGCGGCCTGATCATCTGGAGATGTTTTGTTTATAACTGTCAGCAGGACTGGCGGGATGAGAAGACAGACCGGGCGAGATCGGGATATGACAATTTCATAGGACTGGACGGCGCATTTCTTGAGAACGTGATCCTGCAGATTAAGAACGGACCGATGGATTTTCAGGTCAGGGAGCCGGTGCATCCGCTCTTTGGCGGTCTGACGAAGACCAATCAGATATTGGAGGTGCAGATTGCACAGGAATATACGGGACAGCAGAGGCATCTTTGCTATCTGATTCCGATGTTCAAAGAGGTTCTGAAGTTCAGGACTTATGTGAAGGAGGAAAACGATACCGTTTCGGATATCGTATCGGGAAAAACCTTCGACCAGCATCATTGCGGCATTGCGGCGGTGGCAAATACGGGAAATGACGAAAACTGGACCGGACACGATATGGCGGCCGCGAATTTCTATGGTTTCGGAAGGCTTGCCTTCGAAACGGAACTGACGGCGGAAGAAATTGCCGGAGAGTGGATTAAAATGACGTACGGGAAGGACGAGCAGGTTACGGAAACGATGCTGTATATGCTGATGCGTTCCTGGCCGGCCTATGAAAGCTATACATCGCCGCTTGGCATCGGCTGGATGGTAAACCCCAATTATCATTACGGTCCCAGCGTGGATGGCTATGAGTACAGCAGATGGGGGACCTATCACCGGGCGGATCATGAAGGAATCGGCGTGGACAGGAGTCATGAAGGGACTGGCTACGCGATGCTGTACCGGGAGCCGAACGCTTCCGTTTATGACGATAAAAAACAATGTCCGGATGAACTCCTGCTGTTTTTCCATCACATTCCCTATACCTGGAAGCTCCGCTCCGGCAAGACGGTGATTCAGCATATCTATGATACGCATTTTGAAGGCGTTGAGATGGTGGATGAAATGGCAGAGCGTTTTGCCATGCTGAAAGGCAAAATTCCGGATCGGGCATATGGCAGAATGATGGAACGTTTTATACATCAGAAGGAACATGCGCGTGAATGGTGTGACCAGATTAATGCTTATTTTTGGCGAAAATCCGGCATATCGGACGAAAGAGGAAGACGTATTTACTGATTTGCTCATAAATGTGCACAAAAAATAAGCAAAATATGGGGTTGTAATAGCAATATTTGATCAGAAAAAAGAAGTAAAACCTTTTATAATAATAAAAGGTATTTTAAAAATTTTATGGAGGTGTGGGGATGAAAGAATCGAAGAAAAAAGCTCCTGTTGCGAAGAAGAAACAGAGCTTTGGGGTTTACATGAAGCGTTACTGGCAGTTATATGCATTGCTTGCGCTGCCGCTTCTCTATCTGCTCATATTCAAATATGTGCCGATGGTTTATATCCAGATTGCTTTCAAAAAGTACAGTATCGTACAGAGCGTATGGGAGATGCCGCTGGCGGCCAATAACGGATTTGAGTATTTTATCAAGGCATTTAATAACAGGGATTTCATCAATGCGTTAAGGAACACCCTGGTGCTGAATCTGCTGGATCTGGTGCTCGGTTTCCCGGTACCGATCATTTTTGCCCTGATTTTGAACGAGCTGGTATTTAAAAGATTCAAACGTGTGGTACAGACCATCGCCTATATGCCTCATTTCCTTTCCTGGGTCATCATTTACGGTCTGGCATTACAGATTTTTGCACCGACGACCGGTTTTATCAATATGATTCTGGGCGGACTCGGAATAGATTCCATTCCGTTCCTGAATGATTCCAGCCACTGGGTGGGCACATACATATTCCTGGGTATCTGGCAGAGCTTCGGCTGGAACTCCATCGTATATCTGGCGGCAATCGCGGGAATCAATTCGGAGCTGTATGAGGCGGCTTCCGTGGACGGTGCGGGACGTTTCAAGAAGATGTGGCATATCACACTGCCGGGCATCAAGTCCACGATCGTCGTGCTTCTCGTTATGAGTCTCGGTAACATTCTGGGAAGCGGCTTTGACAGACCGTTCGCATTGCAGAACAATCTGGTTATGGACGTTGCGGAAGTGCTTTCCACCTTCGTATACAAGAACGGTATTAAGGGTCTGCAGTTCTCGCTGACGACCGCAGTCGGTTTCTTCCAGTCCATCGTATGCGTTATTTTCCTGTTGCTGGCCAACTGGTTCTCCAGAAAGCTTGGCGAACGCGGAATCTGGTAGAGAGAAGGAGGAAGAAGAGATGATTAAATCAAAATCCGCCAAAGTGGGCGACTGGTGTTTTGTCATAATCTGCGTGCTTGTCAGTCTGATCTGTATCGTGCCGATGCTCAATCTGCTGGCGCGGTCCTTGAGCTCTACGGAGGCGCTGATCAAACATGAAGTATATTTATGGCCGAAGGGGCTGAATTTGGAAGCATATGCAACAGTGCTGGGTGACATGAAATATATCAGAGCGTTTTTCTGGACGGTATTTCTGACGATTGTCTGTACTGTTGTGTCACTTACAATGACAACATTATGTGCGTATCCTCTGATTTTTGAAAATCTGAAGGGGCGTTCGGCGATCAATATTTTTATTACGATTACAATGTTCTTCAATGCGGGAACCATTCCGAACTACCTGTTGATGAAGAGCCTGAACCTTCTGAATAATCCGCTTGTACTGATCATTCCGAGCTGTATGAGCGTCTATAACATGATTATCATGAGGAGCTTTTTCTACGGCATTCCCGACAGTCTGCGTGAATCGGCGGAAATCGACGGGGCGAGCTTCTTCAGGATACTGATCAGCATATATCTGCCGCTTTCCAAGCCGGTATTTGCGACGCTGGCGCTGTTCTATGCGGTGGGAAGATGGAACGGATATTCGGATGCCCTGATGTATATCAATAAAGACATTTTCTACCCGCTGCAGTTGTTCCTGTATAACATTCTGAACAACATCAACAGCGTGGAAGTGGCAACGCAGGAAGGTTTCTCATCACCGGGTCTTACCGAATCGCTGAAGGCGGCGATCGTTATGTTCTCGACCGTGCCGATTCTGTGCATTTATCCATGGCTGCAGAAATATTTCATCCATGGCGTGACGATGGGCGCGGTAAAAGAGTAATACGGAATAACCGGGCTGCGGCTTTCGGATTTTGAAGTATGGAGATTGGGGAAAAGCAGTCCGTTCATTCATAATTATTAAAAAACAAAGGGAGGTAAAAAAAGTGAAGAAAAAATTGTTATCAGTATTACTGGCCGGATGCATGGTTTTGTCGCTGGCTGCCTGCGGTAACGACGGTGGTTCCACACCGGATGCAGGACAGACACAGCCCGAAACGCAGGCGCCTGCGGCTGACACAACTGACAACGCAGCCACAGATACCACAGAGGGGGGGGACGCTTCGGAGGCTGATGCTGCCGCGGACCCGACTAACGGTGAGCTCGTGGACGGTAAGTTTGCGGAAACGAGAAAGATTACGGTAGAGGTATATGACCGCGGTAACGACGGCGGTTCCGATCCTACCAACAACAAGTATACGCAGTATATCAAAGATCAGATGCTGGCGTTACACAATGTAGAAGTAGAGTTCGTAGCGGTTCCCCGTTGGACGGAAGTTGAACAGATCAATAACCTTCTGGCGGCAGGCGATGCGCCGGATATCTGTCTGACCTATGACTATCCGACCGTGCAGACCTACGCGAACATGGGCGGTGTGCTCGATTTAAGCTCTTATGTGGATGATTATAAGGATATTCTTCCGAATCTCTGGAACTGGCTTGGCGAGACAAACATCTACTGGGATAAAGATCCCGTGAACGGAACACTCTGGGCAATCGAAGGCAAACGTGCGGTTACAAACCGTATCAATACGTTTGTTCGTAAAGACTGGCTCGATAAGCTCGGTCTGGAAGAGCCTACAACCCGTCAGGAATTCTACGAGATGATCGTAGCTTTCAGAGATAATGCGGATACACTGCTCGGCGCGGATGCGGATAAAATGATTCCTTATTCCGTAAGCTTTGACGTAGGCTGGAGAGCGGCGCTGTTAATCGAATCCTTTATCGATCCTGATATTTCCGATTACGATTATTATATCAACGGCTTTGATGACAGAGCGTTGACACAGCCCGGAACCAAAGAGGCGGTCCGCCTGCTGAACCAGTGGTATAATGAAGGTCTTCTCTGGGATGATTTCGCATTGTACAGCAGCGGTGACAGCACAGAAGACGATATGATCAAGGCAGGTTATGTAGGCGCGTTTATGCACAACTGGGATTACCCTTACAGAGATGGTGAGAACAGTATTCAGACGAACCTTGAAAGAATAGTAGGACCGGATGCGAAATTTGTAGTAGTTGACTGCTTTGAGGATACAAAAGGCGGACATAACAAATTTATCACAAGCTCCGCGGGCGACAGAAAGATCTTCTTCCCTACTACAAATGATGAGCCGCTGGCTTCCATGCTGTATCTTGATTTCATCAGCACTCCGGAAGTGATCGAATATCTGCAGATCGGTGACGAAGGCGTTACGCATAACAAACTGGATGACGGCGCGGTGGAAATCATTGCGGCAACAGGCGATGATATCCAGAACTCCGGTTTCAATATCGACTATACGATTACCTGTAATGGTCTGCATCTGACAGATGAAGACCTGACCCTGAAATCCATGGCGCATTCTTACAGCGGAATTGATCCGGCGTTGGTAGAGGTAGCGCATGAAGTCTGCAATACGGATACAAGACCGGCCAAGAACGTAAATGTTGGCGCGATTGCGGCAGAAGAAGGCCAGGGCCCGACACTTGCCAGCAAGAGAGACGTTGTTTACGATACGGCAGTTGCAGCGCCGGTTGACAGCTTCGATCAGGTATGGGATGCTGGTATAGCTGATTATTTAAGCTCCGGCGGTCAGGCAATTATCGACGAACGTACCGAGAAGTGGAAAGCAACCTTTGGCGATGCTACGCAGCTTCCGGAATAAAATAATCTTTACCATTCATTTGTAGAAACCCAAATACAAACCAGCGGAAGAGCGTTCCCTTATCAGGGGCGCTCTTTTGCATCGGCCGGGCGGGAGCAGTCCCATTGTGACGGGCCGTAACCTCGAAAGGAGAAAAATAATGAACGAAACATGTGAAGAAAAGAAGATGGATAAACCGCGCAGGCAGGCGGTAAATCCCTATCTGCCTTCCTGGGAGTATATTCCCGACGGCGAACCCTATGTGTTTGGAGACAGGATCTATATCTATGGCTCCCATGATTTTTATAACGGCTATGTGTTTTGCATGGGGGACTATGTCTGCTGGTCCGCGCCTGTGGATGATCCGGGAAACTGGCGGTATGAAGGGGTGATTTATCCGCGGAATGCGGACCCGCTCAACAAAGAGGGAAAGATGTGTCTTTATGCCCCGGACATTACGGTTGGACCGGATGGCAGATATTACCTGTATTATGTACTGGATAAGGTGTGCGTTGTTTCGGTGGCGGTCTGCGATACTCCCGCGGGAAATTTCACCTTTTACGGGTACGTGCATTATCCGGACGGAACACGTCTTGGAGAACGGGAGAACGATCAGCCTCAGTTCGACCCCGGCGTGCTGACGGAGGGCGATAAGACTTATCTGTATACGGGCTTTTGCAGCCGGGGCGACAAATCCAGAAACGGAGCGATGATGACCGTTTTAGGGCCGGACATGCTGACGGTGGAAAAGGCGCCTGTTTTCGTTATTCCGGGCTGTGAATACAGTGCGGGTACGGGATTTGAAGGACATGAGTTTTTCGAGGCGCCCTCAATCCGTAAGGTGGAAGAGACATATTATCTGATCTATTCCTCCATCGCGATGCATGAGCTGTGTTATGCTGTCAGTAAGGAACCGGATAAAGGTTTTGTTTACGGCGGCGTAATCGTCAGCAACTGTGATCTGCATATCGATACTTATAAGCCTGCGGAGAAACCGATGGCTTACGGGGCCAATAATCATGGAAGCATCGTGGAGATGAACGGGGAGTGGTATATTTTTTACCACAGGCATACGAACGGGACCTGGTACAGCAGACAGGGCTGCGCGGAGAAGATACGGATTCTGGCGGACGGCAGCATTCCGCAGGTGGAGATCACAAGCTGCGGCTTAAACGGCGGCCCGCTGGCAGGTGCGGGGGAATACGGCGCGTATCTTGCCTGCAATCTTTTTACGGAGGAGGATTCCGTCTATGTGGGAGATGACCGTTTCCCGAAAATTATGCAGGACGGAAGGGACGGCGATGAACAGCCCGGCTATATCGGAAATATGAAGGACGGTGCGACGGCCGGATTCAAATACTTTGACTGTAAGAAGGTTACGGGAATTGCTGTCAAAGTGAGGGGATATATGAAAGGATATTTTGAAGTAAG
>CALDLG010000169.1 GCA_937910785.1 uncultured Lachnospiraceae bacterium
CCTGCGGCTTTTTGAAAATATCCTGATTCATTCTCTGTAAAATATACCGTTTCTTTCCGCCTTCCGGCAGATCATATACGAGCAGAAACGTATCGTTGATATGACCGTTTCCATAGGGTCCCCATTCCGTCAGACTGCCCTGCGTGGCAAATTGCGCAATCGCCTCTTCGATTCTGGCACAGGCCGTATTCTCCTTCTTCATAAGCTCCTTATTCGTTTCCATCCACAATTACCTCCATGCCGCCTCCGGCGGCACCCATCATCAATCCGACACTAATAGCTTACCCAGATCATCTCCATCGGTTCCATCTCAAGTTCACGCACCAGCTTTCCATGCACATACAGCTGCGTCGTCCGGGGCTTCTTAGCGTTGTTGATCACCGCTATTTTGCCCGTCTTCTCGAATACGGCAAGCTCCGTGTCCACATTGGTAACATAGAACTTCTTCATTTCCTCTTCCTGATGCGCCGCATAATAAACCGCACGCAGCAAGATCCGGCAGTTCTGTGGAGAATAAGGCAGTCCCGCGAAATACACGCTTCGTCCTTTTCCATAAGAGTTGACTACCAGACGGCTGTATTTTCCGTCCATGTTCAGAATCTGATAGTTTTCTCCCTGCGCATAAATACGGCTCTTGCCTTCTCCGAAATCAATTTCTCCCTCGATATCCTCCAGAATAAAATGTCTGCTGTCCATTTCATTATATTTATCCGTACTCATGGAAAAACCGAGTTCTCTGTCCACACCCAGAACATCGCTCAGCTGAAAGTAACGGCCCTCAAACTGACATGCGCTCGGCTCTCCTACGCCGATAAAGCCGCCGCCTTCATCCACAAACCGTCTGATCGCGCATACGACTCTTTCGTCCTTCCAGTTTTCCGCACCGCTCCATGCGGTATAGGCATCTCCCGCATTGATGATGACTCTGATCGCCGGATCGATTCCATTCCGCACCTCGTCAAAGGTGATAAACTCCACATCGATCGGCATACCGCTCAGACATTCGATGACACCCACATAGGAGTAAATCTCCCGATACCAGAGCGCATGATGCACCTGATTCGCCATCCACCTGCGAAGATTTCCCCAACAGTTTAAAATGCCAACCTTAAAGGGCGCGGTATAGGACTTCGTACCCTGCATATTCTCGTGAATCTCACGAAACTCTTTTACCACCTTCTGAATCTGATCGATGAAGCCCGGCCACTCGCTTGCCAGCTTCAAATACCCGCCGTAACCGATTCGATCCAGAGGGGAACGCAGAATCGCTCTTCTCGCCTTCATCCAGTTATCCTGTGCCTCTCCGATCGGGTCGCCGCCCTCTTTGAACACATCCGGGAAGAAATACGGCAGAAGCCGTCCTTCCGTATAGCCTACGCCCTGAATATCCGAAATCATGCGCAGTGTAACGCCGTCTCCCACGGAACCGACCACGGCATCCAGACCGATATTTTTAAAATAGGTTCCGAAAGGCTCGGTCCCGATCCAGTGGTCTCCAAGGAACATCATCGCTTCCTTGCCATAATCGTGCACGATATCGACCATTTCCTTCGCCAGCTTACAGACTTCTATCTGCTGGAACTCGATGAAATCCAGAAACTCTTTGGACGGCACCCGGAAAATGGAGTTATGATATCCCTGATCCACGATGTATTCCGGGCGGAACGGATAGCCCGCCCACTTCTCAAACCGTTCCAGAATACAGGGACTGACGCTCGCGCTGTAGCCAAACCATTCCACGAATTTTTCCCGCTTCTTATCATCAAAGGTCAATGTGAACTGATGAAAAAAGGTCGTAAACCGCACCACATCCACATGCGGATTTTCTTCACACCATTTCCTCAGCTTTTCTTTCACATAGGCCTGTGTTTTCGGCTGTCTCACATCATAAGTGAGCTGGTGAGGCGCATTCTGCCAGTCGTTTGTAATAAAATTGTACATATGCACCGGGTCCCAGATCAGAAAGGCGAGAAAGCTGACGGTATACTGATGGTAGGGAACCGTTTCGATCATTACCTCGCCTGTTTCTTCATCATACTCCCACCGCGTCGGAGGAACTACTTCGCCCGTCGTCCGGTCAATGACTTCCCACCACCGTTTGGGAGAATCGATCGTATTTACCTTTAACTGCTCGGTATGAAATCCTTTCATCAGCTCTATGCGCAGGCTGTTTCCCTTTGCCGTTACGCGGTCGCTGATCAGATATTCCTGCTGTATCTCTTCGGGATTTTTCATCGCCCAGTCATTATCTTTTCTGGTCGTATAATAAGTCGCATAGATTTTGGCATTCTGTCCAAGCAATTCCTGCGGCATCGTCGTACCGTCACAGTCCCGCAAAGCGTCCGCTCCAAGCAGTTCCTTCAGCCGCAGCGTCTCGTCCACCATATCCACATCGGTTGGCAGTGTCAGCCTGCCAGTGTTTTCCTGCTTCATTTTTCTTTCACCTCCGTCGTCGTGCCCTATTGAAATTTTCTGTTATATAAATAAAGAAGAAGCAGGATTCCCGCAAGGCCGGCGATCATCGTCGCAAGTCCGGCAGGACCTATATTGCGCTGTCCCATGACAATCAGCATCATACTCAGTACAAAAATCAGCAAATAAGCAAATCTGGCCATCCACTTCATATCGTCTCCTCCTTAACCCTTCAATCCGCCAAGGCTCATGCCCTGCGTCAGTTTTTTCTGTACCAGGATATATAAAATCAAGGTCGGAAGCATGACAATTACAAGACCCGCATAGAGCTGCCCGTAATTCGCTGCCGCCTTCTGCGCCTGCATCAGCTGCATCAGCCCGACAGGAAGCGTCTTCGCATCCTTCGTAAGCAGTGTCATCGAAATAATATACTCATTCCAAAAAGACAGGAAATTAAATAAAATTACCGTAATGATACTCGGCAGAGCCATCGGCATCATAATCTTTACCATTGTCCTGAAATATCCGCTGCCGTCCACATAGGCGGCCTCTTCATAATCCCTTGGTATCGTCACAAAGAACCCTGACAGAAGATAAATGGTGAAGGGCAGCGCCGTAGACGCATAAACAAGCGCCACAACAAACAGATTATTCAGGAAAAAGCCGTCCGCGCCGAGTCCCTTTAAAAATTTATCGGCATCCACAAACATTAAGAAAATTGGAACGACAATGTAATTCACATTGATGAACAAACCACCCATAAATAAAATATTGATCAGCCTGCTTCCTCGAAAACGATATCTTGCGAGCACATAAGCCGCCGGCAGCGCCACCACCAGTAAGATCAGGAGCGCGAGCGCCGTCACAAAAATGGAATTCAGGAAATATTCGCCCATTTTCGCTTTCTGGAAGGCATCGATAAAGTTCTGAAAGTAGATTCCTTTCGGCATCGTCCATGGATTCCCGTAAAACTCGGAGTTTTCCTTGATCGAAGCCAGAAAGACCCAGCCCACTGGCACGACAATGCTGACTGCCAGCGTAATCAGGGCCACATAAATAAAAAGCCTGTATAATGTATCAAAGCTCATTTCTTTTTTCTTTTTCATATGCTCTCCCCCTTAAAATTCCAACGGTTCCCGTTTGGTCACGAAATTAACGACTGCTGACAGGCCAAAGGAGAACAAAAAGACAACAACGCCGATCGCCATGCCGTATCCATAGGAAGAATTGGTATAAGCCTGCTTATACATATAGCTCAGAAATACCTCCGTAGCGCCGTCCGGGCCGCCTCCCGTAAGCGCCTTTACGAACAGAAAGCTCAAATTGATCGAGCTGATTACGAAGAAGGTCAGCGTCGTCCTTACGTTGGTCCAGATTAACGGAAGCGTAATGGAAAAGAACTGCTGTATTCTCCCCGCGCCCTCCAGATTTGCCGATTCATAAAGACTTTCCGGCACGCTCGCCATGCTCGCCATATACATGACCATATAATAACCGATGGCCTGCCAGATCATGGCGATGACCAGACTGTAGATCACGAGCTTCTGATCGCCTAGCCAGAGAATCGGAGTCTCTTCCCTTCTCTGGAAAATACCGATCATACTGTTTAAAAGACCGTTGTTCGGATCGTAAATCGCAGAGAAAATTGCGGAAATAACAACTACCGAAAGAATATTCGGTATATAAAAGACAATCCTGTAAAAGTTCTGTCCCCTGATTTTTTCTCTGGAAAGAATCGCCGCAAAAATCAGGGAAAGCGCCATTGTTACAACGGTTACACATACAATTAGCAATACCGTATTCTGAAAGGAACGAAAAAAGTTCATATCCTCCATCAAAATCCTGAAATTATTCAATCCGACAAATTCCTTCGTATTGGAATAGCCGCCCCACTTATAAAGTGACATCTTGAATACATTGAAAGTGGGAATCAGCATAAAAATCGTAAATAAAATGACTGCAGGCGCTACGCATACCCCAATAAAAACATTTCTTGCTCTGCCCTTTTTCACGTCCATACCTCCGTTTCCTGAGAAAAAAAGCGCTCCAAAGGCGGAAACACCTTCGGAGCGCCCTCACATGTTATTCCATTGCTGCTCTTAATTTGTCGCTTGCGTCCTCAACTGCAGCCTGCCATTCCTCGACGGTCTTGTCGCCACTTACAATACTGTTTACCGTCCCGCACAGAACATCCAGCATATTCACGCCTTCTACCGGCGCCGTTGCCGCAAATCCGCCCATGACCGCGGTTGCCCCATTATCATAAATACTGTAGAACAGTTTGTTGTCGCCCTCCAGATAATCGCTGACACCGGTAATCGGCTGGATCGCCGCAGACTTCGCAAAAATCTGTGCCGCCTCATCGGAGTACATATAAGCTACAAATTCCTTCGCCATATCCTGATTCTCTGCCGCTGCCGGAATCCACATCTGCTCGAACCAGCAGAAGGAACATCCCGCTCCGCCCGCGTTCACTGCCGGAATTGCCATAAAGCCCCATTCGAAGCCGTCTGCTCTCGGCGCGTCTGCCATTTCACCGGGCAGCCATGTTCCGTTCGGACAGAAGATCGCCTTGTTGTCAAGAATCAGCTGCTGATTTTTGGTAAAGTTATCATTATTTGCATTAGCCACTGTCGTCGCTTCCGTATAGGTGCCAAGTTTTGCAATCAGCTCAAATACCTTTGCCGCGTCTTCGCTTTCCCAGATACCGTCTTCATAGGTCATACATCTGTTAAAGAAATCGGAACCGCCCGCAGAAGACAATGTCGCATAAGTAAACGCATCGAAATATCCCGTTGTCGGATATGTAAACAATGCGATGCCGTCCGCTGCCGCAAGATCACCCAATGCCCACATCTCTTCCCATGTTGCAGGAACATCCCATCCTTTTTCCTTAAACAGACCCGCGTTATAGAACAGTCCACAGGGGCTGTAGAACATCGGCGCATAATAGGTCACACCGTCTCCGTATGGATTTGTCGCCAGCGTATCGAGGAAGCCGGGAACGATTTTATCCTTTACTTTAACATCTTCGCCGGGAACCGTCATTTCCAGAACATCCGTCAGCGGAAGAAGGGCGTTTTCCTTCGTCAGTGTTTCCGTTAACGCCGCCTCACGTCCCGTCGCAAGATGTACAACATCCGGATAATCACCGGCCTTCATACTCGGACTGATCACGTCCTCAAGCTTCTTATCCACCGTAAGCTCCACCGTAACGCCAGGGTGAGAAGCCTCAAAAGCCGCTGCCACTTCGGACCACATCTCCGCGCCGTAACCGCCTTCAAATGCCGCCACCTTCAATACCTGCGCTTCCGCCGCCGGGGTTTCCGCCTCCGCTTTCGTCTCCTCCTGCCTGGTTTCTTCCTTCGGTGCTTCCTGCTGTGAACTGCCGGAAGCGCCATCGCCCGCAGGCGCAGGCGTCTTCTGCGTGTCACCGGCGCCGCATCCTGCCAGAACGGATGCCATCATTGTCAGCGCCAGAACCGTTGAAATCACTTTTTTCAATTTCATAATAAATTTCCTCCTTTAAAAGAATCGTGAATATTTCCTCTCCTGCAACTGAGTTAACTCTTTCATGTACCCTCAGTATAGTGGAACAAAACCGGATTATCAATCCGATTGTTGCTCGCAATTTTATAGATCTTGTCTTTTATGAAATTGTCCAATAAATTTCCGTTGTGCGATTTCTTTGTTATATATTTTACATATAATCTATCAATTTATTGCCGTTTTTTTATGCAACATGACATAAATATTTTCTATATCAGAATAGAATGAACCATATTAAAAATATTTTATTCTTTTTATCATTTTACTATTTTTCCTTTTTTTAGACATTTTATGCAGAATGCACGATGGACAAAATATCTAAAATCTGCTATCTTAAATGTAAGAATACCATCAAAGACGCCCGAAATATGGGCAGACAGGAGTCATCATGGGAAACACAAGACACCGGATCGATGGGAACAGACCGTCTTCTTTCGATCATTCCAAGTTACTGTATGTATCGACTTCCAAATATGAAGGGGACTGGCAGAGTATACTGCATTCCCATCCCTTCAGCGAGCTGTTTTATGTTGTAAACGGCAGCGGCTCTTTTGTAGCTGAGGGTTCGGAATTTCCTGTAAGCGCCAATGACATGGTCATCATCAATCCCCATGTACAGCACACCGAGAAATCCCTGCGCACCACACCGCTTGAATATATCGTTCTGGGAATCGACGGACTCTCTTTTTCCTTTGAAAATATCGCTTCGGCACAGGACGGCATCTCCATGCAGACCGCCTCCGGAACCGTCTACAAGTATAATATGACCAACTCCAACGTATACGCCTATCTGAATATTATGCTGGAAGAAATTTCCCGAAAGGAAGAGAATTACGAGACGGTCTGTCAGAACCTTCTGGAAGTGCTTCTGATCTGTATGCTGCGCAACGATTATCTCTCGATCGTTCAGAGCAGCAATACCATTTTAAGCAGAGAATGCACCCAGATCAAAAACTATCTGGATGCAAACTATTCTGAAAACATTACACTGGATACGCTGGCGTCGATCACCCATATGAACAAATACTATATGGCGCACGCCTTCACGAAATATATCGGGATTTCTCCCATCAGCTACCTTCTGGAAAAAAGAATTCAGGAGGGAAAATCCCTGTTGGAATCCACCTCCTACTCAATCGCGGAAATTTCAACGCTTCTGGGCTTTTCCTCCCAGTCCTATTTTTCACAGACCTTCAAAAAAGCCACCGGCAGGACGCCGATTCAGCACCGAAACGAATACCGCAGGGAAAAATAGGCCTGCGGCCTCCTTTCCCTGCGGCATAATACCCTTCATAAAATCCTGATCACGCCATCATGTCTAACCAAAATACGCAACACCCGACTCGAAGATCTTCAGATCCTGTTCACCGTAAATATTCACTGCAACGCCGTCTCCCCTTCTTTCGGAATGTGTCATCTTTCCAAGGCACCGTCCGTCAGGAGAGGTGATGCCTTCGATCGAAGCATAGGAACCGTTGATGTTCCATTCCTCGTCCATCGACACATTGCCATTGATATCCGCATACTGGGTCGCTACCTGTCCGTTCGCAAAAAGTCTGTCCAGCCATTCCTTCGACGCCACGAAGCGGCCTTCTCCATGGGACGCCGGGTTTACATAAGTATTTCCCGGTACCGCCATCCGCAGCCAGGGGGATTTATTGGATACCACTTTCAAATATGCCATTTTGGAAATATGGCGGTTGATGGTATTAAACGTCAGGGTTGGCGAATCCTCTTTCTGTCCGGTAATTTCACCGTAGGGCACGAGTCCCAATTTAATCAGCGCCTGAAATCCGTTACAGATACCGAGCGCCAGCCCGTCTCTTTCCTGCAATAATTTCATGACCGCTTCTTTCATGCGCTCGTTCTGGAATGCCGTCGCGAAAAACTTCGCGGAGCCGTCCGGCTCGTCACCCGCGGAAAAGCCGCCGGGGAACATAATAATCTGTGCCTGTCCGATCGCCTTCTCGAAAACGCCCACGCTCTCCCGAATATCTGACGCTGTCATGTTTTTAAATACTTTCGTAATGACATCCGCTCCGGCATTTTCAAAAGCTCTGGCGCTGTCATATTCACAGTTCGTTCCCGGAAAGACCGGAATGAAGACGGTCGGTCTTGCGGTTTTATGCTTACATACATAGATTTCTTTCGCGTGATAAACCTCCGAAGCAACCGGGCTCTTATCCTTCCCCGCCGTATAAGGGAACACCTTATCCAGTCTGGAAGTCCACGCCTGCAGTGCCTCCTCCATCGTGATTCTCACATCGCCGCATACAAAGACGGCTTCCTCCGTCACCTCGCCAACCGTCACGCAGAACTCCTCCTGCGACACCAGTTCCTCCGCTGCTGCCGCAGGCATTTCCGCAACAATATTCCCCAGACCGTTTTCGAAAAGCGCATCCGTACCAAAGCTTTCATCCACCGCAACGCCCATCCTGCTGCCAAATGCCATTTTGCTTACCGCCGCTGCCACGCCCTTTGCATCCGGAGCATAAGCCGACAGAATCTTCTTTTCGGACATCAGGGACATCACTTTGTCATATACCTGCATCACCTTTTCATAAACAGGCAGGTCGTATTCGTCCCTCGCAATCCGGAAAAGTACGAGCTTATTGCCCGCCTGTTTCAGTTCCGGGCTGACGATATCCTGCTTTTTACCGATATCCACCGCAAAGGATACGAGTGTCGGCGGCACATCGATCTCATTGAATGTCCCGGACATGGAATCTTTTCCGCCGATGGAAGGCAGTCCGTATGCGATCTGCGCCTTATATGCGCCAAGCAGCGCCGCAAAAGGCTGGCTCCAGCGCCCCGCCTCTTCCGTCATACGCCGGAAATATTCCTGAAATGTGAACCGGATCTTCTTATAATCGCCGCCGTTTGCCACGATCTTCGCCATCGATTCCGTCACCGCGTAAACCGCGCCATGATAAGGGCTCCAGCTGGACAGATAAGGATCGAAGCCATAACTCATCATCGTTACGGTATCCGTTTTTCCTTCCAGTACCGGAAGCTTCGCCGCCATCACCTGCGTTTCCGTCAGCTGGTATTTTCCGCCGTAAGGCATATAAACGCTGCCTGCGCCGATGGATGCGTCGAACATCTCCACAAGTCCCTTCTGGGAGCATACATTCAGATCATTCAGCAGCGTAAGCCAGGCTTTTTTTACATCTCCCTGTTTTAAGGCCTCTTCCACCGCAGGAACCGCTATTTTATTCAGGTAATCATCCTCCGGCGCCGGCATGTCCACACAGACGTCGGTCTCCTGATGCGCGCCGTTCGTATCAAGGAACGCTCTGGAAATATTGACGATCTCTTTCCCGCGCCATTTCAAAACAAGTCTCGGTTCCTTCGTCACAACGGCAACCACAACCGCTTCCAGATTCTCTTCCGCAGCATACCGCAGAAAAGTCTCCGCATCCCTGGGCGATACGACAACCGCCATACGCTCCTGAGATTCGGAAATCGCTAACTCCGTACCATCCAGACCCGCGTATTTCTTCGGGACCTTATCCAGATCCACAACAAGGCCGTCCGCCAGTTCCCCGATTGCGACGGAAACGCCGCCCGCACCGAAATCATTACATTTCTTAATGAGCCTGCTGACCTCTTCCCGCCGGAACAGACGCTGGATTTTACGTTCCGTCGGCGCATTTCCCTTCTGAACCTCCGCGCCGCAGGTCTCAATAGAGCTTTCCGTATGAACCTTGGAAGAACCCGTCGCTCCGCCGCAGCCGTCACGTCCGGTCCTGCCGCCCAACAGAATAATCATATCGTCCGGATCGGAAGTTTCACGAATCACATTTTTCCTCGGCGCCGCACCCATAACCGCGCCGATTTCCATTCTCTTCGCCACATAATCGGGATGATAGATTTCCCTGACCAGTCCCGTCGCAAGCCCGATCTGGTTTCCATAGGAGGAATAACCGCCCGCCGCGCCGCGCACCAGCTTCTTCTGAGACAGTTTGCCCTTTAATGTATCCGCAACGGGCACCGTCGGATCCGCTGCCCCCGTAACACGCATCGCCTGATAAACATAGCCGCGCCCGGAAAGCGGATCGCGGATTGCGCCGCCAAGGCAGGTCGCCGCACCGCCGAAAGGTTCGATCTCCGTCGGATGATTATGAGTTTCATTTTTGAAAAAGACGAGCCATTCCTCGGTGACCGGTCCGTCGCCATAGTCCATTTCCACCGGAACCACTACCGAACAGGCATTGATCTCATCGGACTGCTCCATATCCTCTAATTTTCCGTCCTTTTTCAGTTTGCGCATCGCCATCAGCGCAAGGTCCATCAGACAGACGAACTTATCAGGTCTGTCCGCGAAAATTTCTTCCCTCGTCCGCAGATAATCCTCATAGGTTTCCCGAATCGGCTTCTGATAATAACCGTCCCGGAAAGCGACCTTTTTCAGTTCAGTCGAAAAGGTCGTATGACGGCAGTGATCGGACCAGTAAGTGTCCAAGACCCGGATTTCCGTCATCGTCGGGTCTCTGTGCTCTTCTTCCGTATAGTAATTGCGGATATGAAGGAAATCCTGAAATGTCATCGCAAGCCCCAGTGAATCATAAAGCTCCCGGAACGCTTTCTCCGGCATGGAACGGAAATTTACAAGAGAGGCCACATCCGCCGGTTCTTCATAAACGGTAATCAACGTCTCCGGTTTTACCATATCCGTCTCTCTGGAATCCACCGGATTGATGCAGTACGCCTTTATTTTTGCAAATTCTTCATCCGAAATTTGTCCTGTTATTAAATATGTAACGGCAGTCCTGATAATGGGCTCTTCATCTTCTTTCAGGAATTTCACGCACTGTACCGCTGAATCCGCTCTCTGATCGAACTGCCCCGGCAGGTATTCCACGCTGAATACCCGTCCGTCCGCCGGTATTTCGATTTCTTCCTCATATAAAAGATCAACAGGCGGTTCTGAAAAGACTGTCCTGCATGCCTTATCAAAAACCCCCTGTGACACATTTTCCACATCATACCGGATAAATACCCGGACATCCTTTACGCCTGCAATGCCGAGATAACTTCCGAGCTCTTCCTTCAGCTCCTTTGCCTTCACCGCAAAGGGCTCCTTTTTTTCCACATAAATGCGCTTTACATTTCCCATAGTGCGTTTGATTCCTCCCTGTTCTTAATCCGCTGTTTCCTTTACCGTCCAATGCCGCAGCCCGGATGCCTTCTCCCGCCGTCAGTCCACATCGATCAGAAGTCCTGCCACAATATACAGAAGCTGTTTGTCTACCATCGCCTCCGTAATTCCCATTGTCTGGGAATTAATTTTCATACCCTCCAGCACATACATAATATTGTAAGCCGCCCCCTGCGGATCTTCACAATAGAACTCGCCGGAAGCAATGCCTGATTCGATCAGCTTCACCAGCACCTTCACGCCTGCTTCAAACTGCCTGCGCATCATCTGGTCCTGCTTATCCCTGTTTTCAAAGGCATATTCATAAACCGCCATTGTAAGATTATTCTTTTTCCGCAGAAGCTCTTTCTTCTGCTCCTTTAAAAACAGCGTCAGAATATCCGCCGCCGAATCTTCACCCGCAATACTCTCCGAAAAGACATCGTCGATCTCTTCCGCGTCCTTCTGCAATACCGCCAGCAAAAGCTCTTCCGTACTTCCAAAATACAGATAAAGACCTCCGCGGCTGATATCGCATGCTTCCACGATATCCTTCATGGTCACATTTTTATACCCTTTTTCCACAAAGACCTTTCTGGCCGTCTCCAATATGTACTGCTTCTTTTGTAACGATTTTTCACCCATAAAAAAATAATACCTTTCTCTCAGCTAAACGGCCTGTCCCAGAATTCCAGATTTTCCTTCATCTTCTTTACGATATTCAGAAAAATCCGGTCCTGAACCGCCTCCGACCACATTCTGCCTTTCGTCATTCCGCCCATCACATATTTGGACAGAATCCCCTTCAGGATATCCATCCTCGTGATATCTGAACGGGAAATTGCCCGCAGCTCATCCTGTTTCGTAACAATCCTGTTACGGGAATAAACATACCGGTAATTCTTATCAAGCAGCTTCGTCCGCTGCACTTCTTTGACAAAACCAAGCAGCGTACTGTCAAAAACAGGAAACGTAATCGAATGCTCCCCGATGCCGGAACCCGTATAAGTTTCCGAAACATCGCTGCCTGACTTTTCCTCCAGCCAGGGCAGATACCGTATCAGCCGTTCCACATCCGGCTTATATTCCTGTACCACCTGTTTTCTGTACTCTATATCTTCCTTATCCGTCGCCATGCATTCCTCCATGATACCGCCCTGCGGCACCGCAAATCATTCCGTTTCCGAAAACCATACTACTTAATATTTTATCATATCTTTCCTAAAAGTACAGTATAAGTTTCCCTTTTGTCCTATACGTCTTCCTCTTGTTTTTATGCTATAATCATTTTATAATATGATTATACTAATGCATCATGTCTGGCCCACAGACAGAGGGGAGTTATTTATGGCAGTAAAAGAATTTCCAATGGGAACCGTTCTCATTCAAAGCGAGCAGGCAATCTCTGCCCTGCACGTTATTACCAAAGGCTCGGTAAAGGCATCCTATCCGGGCGGCGAATTTTTTCTGAACAAAGGAGATGTTATCGGTGTCTGCGAACTCGCATATGACTCTTATTTTATTTCCTATCAGGCGGTCGAGGATACGGCGCTTGCTTCCTATGCCTGCGCGGACGGACATTTAGCCGAGCTTCTCCGCACGAAATCGGATCTTTCCAATCTTATTGTAAGCTCTCTGTTCAGACAGCTGAAAGAGATTCTCGATCAATATGAACTGATGAAATTTGACTGCGATAATTTCTACCAGTATCTGATGAAAAGCTATTCCGAATACGGACGCTTTACGGCAAAGCACGGCATTGCCACCAGAGTGCTTCCGGCGCTTGAGGATCTCTCGGAAATGGAACTGGAAGACGATGTTCCGGACTGGCTGAACAGTTATTACGGACAGTTACAGCGTATCATGAAAAGCATTACCGCCAAGTCGCAGATTGCCGACTTTATCCTCGGTATGCTGTTAAAAGCAAGTCAGGATGTCTATGAAATCTTCTCCGTCTGCCGCGAGCTCTATGAATACAAAGCGGAAATCGCCGGACTGCTGATGAACGAAAACAAACTTGACTTCTTCGATCTCTATGCGAGCATTCTGTACCGGATCGGTGCACATGACGAAGATTCCACCGCGATCACTGCCGCTCTCGGCACAATGATGATCCAGCTGGAAAATCAGGATTCCATCGACAGGGATATGTACAAAAACCGCGTTCAGGAATACAAGAACAAACTGGAAACGCTCCAGAACGCAACGGATTCACCGGAAGAACAAACTTCTTCCGATGTACCGGATCTTACGGATTCCCTGCATACCATTCTGACCTATGCCGGCTGTGATGAGGAAACGACGACAAACTTCAAAGCTGTTATCGATAAATACAATAACCTTTCCGACAAAAACGCTTCCGACGATGCGGGCAGAAAACTGCGTCTGACGATCAGCAAGCTGTTCTACAAGGTTTACTCACAGGCCTTTATGAAAAGCCTGTCCGATTCCAACATCCCGAAGATTGTCAAGATGTTCTTCAACTTCGGCTATGTGGATGAGAAGCTGGCGGGCATGGAAAACGCAGCTTATCTTTACTCCATCGTGGATTCCCTTCCAAGCGATCCGTCCCGGAATGTCTATACCGCTTACGAATGGATGAAGGAAGTATACGAAGGCCGCAAGGCGCCCTGCCGTAACGAATTCGACAACGATTACGCGGCTTATGTACATGAGCTGAAAGTAACCGGCAAGATTACGGCGGCGGAAGAAGCTCCCATGCTGACGGACCGCTCCAAGCAGGTACAGTTCGAACTGGACAATATGTTCCAGTCCGTCAATAAAATGACCTTCGGGCGAATCAGCATCTTCTGTCCGGTCTTTACGGAAAGCAATGTATTAAAAGATCTGCAGGAATCTCTCGTATCCGCCGATAAGGTAAGGGAAAGCTTCGAGCGCATTCGTTCACTCGATTACAGCGCATATTACCGCGATACCATGTACAGCAATCCGGACCTCGGTATTCCGAAGGAGTCCGTCAGCGTGGAAATACTGCCCGATGTCATTCTGATGCCCAATGTCGGCGTCCGCGGCGTTATGTGGCAGGAAATCGAAGGCCGCAAGCGTACCACGCCGGCCCGCATGATGGTATCTCTTTTCCAGATGGAGGATCTTGGAAATATTCTCGTCCGGCTGACCGGAGAATATCGCTGGGAAATGTGCAAGCGTATTCAGGGCGCAAGATGGAACGATGTGTCGGAACCGTCCCTCACGAGCGAATATTTCGATTATATCCAGTTCTACAAAAAGAACAGAGAGCTTTCCGCCGATGCTAAGGAAAAAGTGAAGCTCAGCATGCAGAAGGCTAAGAACAGCTTTAAAGAAATGTTTATCCGGGATTATGAATCATGGATTATCTATGAAGGATCGGGTTCTCCCCGTCTGAATAAGGTAGCCCGTACGATTCTGTTCACACACTGCCCGTTCGCCAAAGAGGTACGGGACAAACTGAAGGCCAACCCTCTGTATAAGGAAATGATGGACCGCTACGGCGTCAAACAGTCCCAGAAGGTTCACCACATGGACAATCTGATCCAGAAGGTAAAGAATTCCGGAGCGGAGGTGCCGGAAGAAATTGCAGATCAGAGAGCATTCCTGCTAATGTAAAAATCCGGACTGTTTCTGAATATAACAACCAAAAAACGGCGGGCCACTGAAAGGCCGCGCCGTTTTTATTTTATAACCGCTTCATTCTCATTACTTCTTATCCGTCGGTTTCACAAGCACAAGGCTCAGTACCAATGCGATCACATAAAGCACGATCGTCGCATAGAGTACACACTGATAGCCAGTTGGATTGACCGTAATAACCGATCCGTCCGCAAGCGCATGCTCCACCGGTTCTCCGAAATGGTTTACGATCCAGGTCGCCATCTGGTTTCCGGTCAGTCCCGCAAACGCCCATGCGGAAAGCGTAATTCCATGAATCGCACTGATATTTCCCATACCATAATGATCGGACAGAAGCGTCGGCACATTGGAGAATCCGCCGCCGTATCCCGCGTTAACAACGAAGATCAGGCCGAGTACAAGTGCGATCAGCAGACCATTGCCTTCTCCGTTCTTAATACCGCTTGTCACCATAACGATGCCTGTAAAGGCAATCGAAAGAATAAAGATCAGCTTATAAATGGTATTTCTGTCCTTCATCGTATCCGCCCATGCGGAGAAACCAAGCCGGCCGCCAGCATTGAAAATTGCCGAAATCGTGGAAATAACGCCCGCAAAAGCTGCCAGTCCGATACATTTTACGATCATCTTTTCCTGTGAAATCAATGCGAGTCCGCAGGTGATATTAATATAAAACATCAGCCAGATGCCGATATAGTTGGAAATCGGTTTCGTCTTTAAAACCGCCATAATGCTCTGGCTCTCTTCCTTATTCTGAGGCTCATGCCAGTCATCCGGTTTCTTTAAAAGCAGATGCCCCGCAAACATCATGACGAAGTATACGACCGCCAGTATCAGAAACATCTTATAAATGCCGCCCTCTCCAAGTCCGCTCAGCATTCCCTGCATAATCGGGCTTGCAATCGCCTTGGCCGCACCGAATCCGGCAACCGCAAGGCCTGTCGCAAGACCTTTCCTGTCCTTGAACCAGAGCATCAGCGTCTTGACCGGAGACAGATAACCCGTTCCGAGCCCGATACCCATAATAAATCCATAACATATGTAGATTCCGATCAATGCCAGCGCGCTGCCCTTATGCGCCCCGCCGTAATAAATGAAGAATCCTGTACCCGCCATGCCGGCCGCAAAGCAGATCGATGCGATCAAGGACGACTTATGAATGTCCTTCTCCACAACATTTCCAAGAAACGCCGCCGACATTCCGAGGAAAAAGATGGCAAAACTGAATGCCCATTCCGTCGCTCCTTTGGAAAAGCCGATATAATCCGCGATCTCCTGGCTGAAAATTGACCAACAGTAAACAGTACCGATGCTGCAATGAAGCAGCAATGCGGGAATTGCAGCACGCACCCATTTATTGGTACGCCAGCCTCCCTGATTTTTCACACTCTCTCCCATATTACTCTCTCTTCCTTTACACTTTAGTATTTTTTACTAACTACTACTTTACACTAATCCCATGCAGATTTCAATCCCATTTTTCCATCCGGAACCCTCTCGAAAATCCACGCATTGACAAACCTCTGCCCGTTTTCATCTTTCCTTCCGTCATCTATATTTTGGCCAAAAAATTGATCGCGCATTTTTACATCTTTTGACAGTTTTCGCTAATATAGTTATATTTCTTTCGAATATATTCATAGACGAAACGATTTAAAAATTATATAGTAATTACAGACTTAATCACGGAAGTTAAGTCGGTAATAGCAATTCCGGAAGAATTCCCCTTTTACACAACAGAGCCCCCGAAGCAATTCGGGGGTTTCTGTTGTATTTCTTTCTTTTTTATAATTGTTATCCCGATATATGATTTGGTTTACAAATCAATATAGTTTCATTCGATGAGCATATGCTATTACGATATATCCGTTATAAAATCACTTCAGGACAAGTATCGAATACGATGGCATCACAGCCTTTTGCCCGGTTACGACAACCTTTTCCTCCCCGGTCTCCAACGTACCGCGAATGCTTTTTTCCGAAATTTCCGCACCGTTTAAAGTGAGGTTTTTCAGGTCAAGCTCTTCCGTTCCCTCCCCGGTATGGAAAATCAGCATGATCTCCGAGTCCTCCCACTGTTTACGCAGAACACAGAAACTGTCTCCTGAAAGCTCTTCCAGATATGTCACCTCTCCTCTTGCGATTTCCGGGTTCTGATTTCTGATCCGGATGACCTTTTTATAATAATGATAGATAGAATCGCTTTCCTGCTCCTGTTCTTCCAGACTGTCGAATTTCATCTCAAAAGCATCCATATCCGGCGGACCGGCGCACATGCCTTCCTTCTCCGCATCCTTGCTCCAATACATCGGCGCCCGCTTATTTTCATCCTTTCCGGCTCCCTTCATGCCGAGTTCTTCCCCGTAATAAAGGAATGCGGAGCCGCTCATAAGCAGGTTCATCGCGCCCGCAAATTTCGTCTGCTTTTCGGAATTTTCACCCGCATAATATCCGGCGCTTCTTCCCATATCGTGATTGGTATAAAAAGGCGCGTCGATATAATTCTCATTGTACTGCCCGAAGGTTTCCTGCAAAGCGGCGCTCTCCGCTCCGTACCGCGATGCCGGGGAACCGTTTACCACTTTGGAAATGATTCCGCCCTTATCGGCGAATGCAAAATTAAACAGACTGTCGATGCCGCTTTCATAATACTGCGCATAATCACTGATTCCAAGCCATGCCTCTCCTACCAGATAGGCGTCCTCTTTCCGCTCCTTTACCACCCCCGTAAACCAGCTCAGAAACTCTATATTAGCCTTCGGGTTCCCCGTATAAAACTCTTTGACCGCATCCAGGCGAAAGCCTCCGACCCCCAGATCCAGCCAGAATCCCGCAATCTTCTCAATTTCCGTCCGAAGCGCCTCACTGTCCAGATTCAAATCCGGCATTTCGCTGTAAAACTGCGCCTCATAATACCAGTCCGTTCCTTCTACCGCGTAACACCCAGCCCCCTTCTCCTTCGAAAAATGATAATACGCAAAGGAAGGGCACTCCGACACATCCGGTTCCCCGTCTCCCAGTTCTCTTAAATAGTCACAGGCTTCCATAAACCAGGGATTCTGCGAGGAAGAATGATTCAGCACCAGATCCATAATCACCTTAATTCCCCGCCTTTCGCACGCCGCAAGCAGCTCCTGAAAATCCTCCATCGTACCATAGGCTGCGTCAATATCATAATAATCCATTACGTCATACTTATGATAAGTCGGTGACGGATTCACCGGCATCAGCCAGATCCCATTGCACCCAAGATCCGTATCCGTCGAATCGTCCCCGTCATTGATATAATCCAGTTTGGAAATCAGTCCCTGTAAATCTCCGATCCCGTCTCCGTCACTGTCACAGAACGAATAGACGAAAACTTCATAATATGTGCGGTAAGAATCGTCGATTACGTTTAACGGAATCGTATCCGTTACATCAGTGATTTCTTCCGTCGCTTCTCCGGCCTTATTTCCGCCTGCCATGCCGTCCTGCGCTCCGTCTGACGCCCCGTTTTCGCTTCCGGCCTGACCTTCTTCCTGCATCCCGTCCTGCCCTTCATCTCCGCTTCCGCTCTGGCCTTCCCGTCCTGCGCCTTCCGGCTCTTCCTGCGCTCCGGCGTTTTCGCTTCCGGCCTGACTGCTTCCGCCGCAGCCCGCTGAGGATAGCAGCATACATCCCGCCAGCATCACCGCCAGTATCCGCCGGCCGGTCTTCCAATGTCTTACTCCCATATCCGTTTTTCCTCCTTTATCCATCGCTTTTTATCCCGAAAATTCGAAAATGCAGGCCCCCCTTTTCTCATAATTTCTTCAGGACGCCTGCACCTCTTCTTCCTTATTAAATACATTACCTGTTCAATCCGTTGTATGTTACATATTGCAATACATCACCTGTTTGGTACATTTATGCTGTAACACACTGCCCGGTCAGTGCCTGTATGCTGCGACACATTATCTGGCCGGTACATTATGCCGCAATACTTTGCGGACACAATATCGCCAAAACCGCGCTTCCGCTTATCCCTTTACGGAACCTCCCGTAACGCCTTCCACATAGAACTTCTGCATCAGCACAAACAGAGCTGAAATCGGGATGGATACGATAACGCCGCCCGCACAGAAGATCGAGAAATATTTATTGATCAGCGATTTACCGAGCATATTGAACAGCCCTATCGCGATCGTCCAGTCCGTCGCGATACCGGAATTTAACATCAGCTTCGCCAGTACGAAATCACCCCATGGCACGAGGAAGGAATTGATAATCGTATAAACGATGATCGGCTGTGACAGCGGAATAATAATCTTAAAAAAGATTGTCGCTTCCGAAGCGCCTTCCAGCCATGCCGCCTCACGCAGCGATGTGGAAATCGTATCCATAAAGCCCTTCGTAATCAGGTAACCGAGTCCGGAACCCGCGGAATATACGATGATCATACCCAGATGGCTGTTCGTCAGCCCCAGAGACTTCATGACAAAGTATACGGCGATCATGGACAGCACGCCCGGAAACATATTTAAAACAATACCGAAGCTCATCAGTCCTTTTCTTCCTTTAAACCGCAGACAGCTCATCGCGTAGCTGACCATCAGTACAAAGGAAGTGGAAACAATACAGGTAAAGATCGCAATCAGCAGGGTATTCTTGAACCACGCGCCATACTGTACAACGGAATCCGGCTGTAAAAACAGCACTTTATAATTATCCAGAGACCACTGTTCCGGGAAAAAGTGTGCCGTATTGATTCCCTTATACGCGCTGAAGGATGTAACCAACAGCCAGAGAATCGGCACCAGCCAGATAACTACAAGGAATGTCAGCACCAAATGTCTTACTACAAATCCTACTGTCTTTTTCATTATCGGAAATCCTCCTCTCTACTGCCTTTGATCGTCTGTGTGAAGGTTACAAGCGTGAATCCGGCACAGATAATGAATACGATAATACCGATTACGGACGCTATCTTGTAGTCATAATATTCATTGGTCAGCCTGAACAGCCAGGTGACGAGCAGATCCACTTCTTTTGCGTTGGAATTCGCAAGCAGCTGATCGGACGTTACATACACATCCTGCGTCAGCAGATAAATAACGTTAAAGTTGTTGATATTTCTTACGAAATCCGTAATCAGACTGGGCCCCGTAATAAAGAGTACATACGGCATCGTGATCTTCCAGAAGATCTGGAAGCTGCTTGCGCCGTCGATTCTTGCGCTTTCCAGCTGGTCTACCGGGATGTTCATCAGAACGCCCGTCGCGATCAGCATCTGATAGGGAACGCCGACCCAGATATTGATCAGTACGATCATGACCTTAGCCCAGGTAGGATTCGTCAGAAACGGTATATAAGTCAGATTCGAGCTTACCAGTCCAACGCTTTTTAAGAAATCCGTCAATCCGATATTGGAACAGATCGTGTTTACGATACCGCTGTCCGCAAAGAAGTTCCGGACAAGCAGCAGGGTAACAAACTGCGGTACGGCAATCGCTACCATAAACAGTGTTCTCCACATCTTCGGAAGCTTTGTTTTCTTATTATTGATGAACTGCGCCATCAAGATACCGCCGATAAAGGTTGTCAGCGTGGACAGAACCGCCCATTCCAACGTCCAGATCAGAATTTTTCCGAAGGAATACCCAAAGGTCAGCGTCGTCGAATTGGTAAAAAGCTGTTTAAAGTTCTTCCAGCCGACCCATGTAAACAATGCGCTCGGCGGCATATGCTGCTGGTCATAATTTGTAAACGCTATCGCGATCAGCACCAGAATCGGTATGATATTCATCAGGATAATACCGATGCAGGGAAGTGACAGCAGCGTAATATGAAATTTTTCATTGAGCATCGCCCGGATATCTTCCCGGAACGTGTTGATATGCTTTCCGGCTTCCTTCTGCTGCTGCAGACGGTAAACAGCCTTGATATTAGCAATATATACGAGAATAAAAGCCCCGATTATGAATAACGCTATAATGGAATTAAGCAGAATCAGGAAAGAGTTATCATAATCGTTCACTTTACTTGTCAGGGTTAACGGATCAAAAACCTGTTCGAACTGAACAGTTCCCAAAGTGCCAAATTTTGCCAGATTCGGGGCCGCATAGAAAATACACATAATGATAAAAACCGCTTCCAGCGCGATCATAATCAGACCGTTGATGATCTGCTTTCTCGCAAAATAACCTGCCCCCATGATTAGCAGAGACAATTTCACCCCAAGATCGCCTTTTGCTATCGCTGTCCCGAATTCCTTAAAATAATTTCCGCTGATTTTCTTTTTATTCTTCATAGGAAACCCCTCTCAGAAATAGTTTTGTATGATTTTTCCAGAAAAGAACCTTTGAAAAATACCCCGCATCCCGACTACGGCTGCGGGGTATTATCTCATTAATTTAAGATATACTGAACCCGAAATTCTTTATTCAATCGGCGCCATGATACCTTCTACTGCGGTATCCAGTACGCTCTGAAGATCCGAACCGGCGCTGCCGTCTGCCAGAATCTGTCCAAGCGTCTCTGCCGGAGCCCAGAAGTTACCGCCTACACGCTGAGGGGTTGCATAAGCTGCCTGTGCTGCCAGTGCTGCGATTGCAGGATCAGCCTGCACTGCATCGGAAGATGCCGCCGCTACGTTTGAAGGGCCAAGGCCTCTCGCTTCAAATCTTGCCGCCTGGGCAGATTCATTTGTCAGGAACTCCGCAAGCAGCATAGACCATCCGATATTAGCGGAATAAGGATTTACGCCGATCAGCTTGTAACCCGAATAGGAAGACATCTGGCATTCCTTACCTGCCACATTAAATGTAGGAAGCTTGGTTGCGGAATAATTCTCGCCCCATGCATCGGAAGCCGTTTCCGCTCTCCACGTACCGTTTACCGCTGCCACTACCGTACCTTCCGCGATTGCCGTTGCCATTTCCTCATCGCTCATATCAACAAGAACGTTTGTTCCGTAAAGATCCATGATCGCCTGTGCCACATCTGTCGCTCCGGCTGCATTCCATGTACAGTTATTGGAACCGTCCTCATTGAGTGTCAGCTCATAACCTGCGCCCTGGAAAAATGCGTAAATATACCAGCCGTTGGAAACGTCCATGGCGATCTTCTTGCCTGCCGCTTCTGCAACTTCTACCATCTTATCCAGAGACTTTACGTCTTCCTCCGAGAATACGGATGCATCATAGAACATGAAATAACCGTTATCCGCAGTCATCGGGTAAGCGTATAATGTACCGTTTATCGTAGCTGCTTCTACGGAGCCCGCTACGTTTTCGCTTGCTACGTCAAAAGTATAGGTAGCCGCTACCGGCTGAAGCGCTCCCGCCTGTACCATCTCGTTGATCTGGTCATCGGCAAATGCAAACACATCTGCTGCCGCTTCCACGTCTGCCAGAATCGTATCTTTTGCAGTAGATTCGGATTCGGAACCCAGTGTAATATCAAATGTTACATCCGGATATGTCGCTTTAAAATCTTCAAGGAGCTGTGTTGTCAGCGTCTGGTCCTCTTCGGATGCCCATACGGTCAGCTTTACCGTATCCGTTGTTGCCGCGATCAGATTCGCAACCGGATCGTCGGAAGATGCCGCGGAGTTGTCCGCTGCTGCGCTGTCCGCCGTAGAATTGTCTGCTGCTGCGGAATTGTCTGCTGTGCTGTCCGCCGTAGAATTGTCTGCTGCCGCGGAATTGTCCGTTGCCGCTGTGGAGTTATCGGCTGAAGAAGCCCCCCCCGCCTCGTTTCCGGAGTTTCCACATCCGACAAGACTTGCAGCTACCATAGATGTTGCGAGTAATGCTGCTAATACTTTTTTCTTCATAACTTTTTCCTCTCTCTCTTAAATACTTTTATTGCTCTATATAAAATGTGTTGCCACATCTTATAGCATTTATACCAAAATATCAAATATCTGTAAAAGTCAGGTGCGAAACTTCTCCTTCTTTTTTTTCGTAAACTTTCGCACTAAAGTAAATTTAACACCGCTAAGGCATTTTGTCAACAGTTCATTCTCGTTCAACCTGACTTTTTGGATTATCTGACGGATTTTCAATCATATTTTTGTTCATTATGACAATCATTGCTCTTCTTCCTTGAAAATTCGATTTATTTTTTATATAATGATAGGACTCCGGCATCTCGAACCGGAGGAATCTGTAATCTTACTGGGGAAAAATCTATGGCAACAATAAAAGATATCGCAAACCGGCTGGGAGTCTCCGTCAGCACCGTTTCCAAGGGCTTAAACGGCGCCAGCGACATCAGTGAACAGCTTCGTCAGACCGTCCTGGATACCGCAGTCGAAATGGGCTATACGCCGAAACAGATGCGCACCAGAGCAACCAAAAAGCTCTGCATTTTCATCGAAAATATGGACTATGAAACTTCCGAACAGTTCGGCTATGACATCATTCTTGGTTTTAAGCAGGCCGCTTATCCTGCGCATTACAGTGTTACCGTCATGCCCGTTACGCCTGCCTTTCAGGAAAGTGAAAAATATGATGTCTATATGTTAAAAAACGGATATGTCGGAGCCTTCTTCGTCGGCTTTGCCCTGAAGGATGCCTGGCTTGCACAGCTTTCCGGCACCTCGATTCCAACCACGCTTTTTGACAATTATATCCGTAAAAATCCTAATGTCAGCTATATCGGAACCGACAACTTTGAAGGTATCGACTACGCCATCGAGCATCTCATCGCGCTGGGCCATCGTAAGATCGCTCTGCTAAACGGCTCCGCCCATTCCATGATTACGGAACAGCGCCGTCAGGCCTACATCGAGAGTATGAATGCACACGATCTGGAAATCAGCGAGAAATGGATGCCTTATGGCTACTATGTCGCGGCTGCCGCCAAAGACCACGTTGCCAATCTGCTTTCGCTCGGCGCAACCGCTATCGTATGCGGCAACGACCTGCTTGCTTCCGGCGCAATCGATGAATGCAGGGCCCATGGATACCGTGTGCCGGAAGACGTGAGCATCATCGGCTTTGACGATATCCCGATTTCCGCTCAGCTGAATCCACCCCTGACGACCGTCCGCCAGGACCGGATCGAGCTCGGCAAATGCGGCTTTTTCGCGCTGCATTCCCTGATCAATCATGTTTCCGTCAGCAAGAATCTGCTGCGTCCGCAGCTTATCATACGAAATTCAACGGCCCCCGTCAGAAAGTAAAGTCTCTGACTGCCTCCGGCTGTTCCTGCCCATGCCCCTTTGCGGCGCACATTCGTCAGCTTTGCCGCTGTCCGCAGGTCATCCGCCCCTGCCCCGTAAGGCTCACCGTCCTTCCTGTATATCAGAGGCGGAACCTGACCACACTGACACCATAGCTTCGCAGGATATTGAGCACATCCTTCTCCCGCCATGATCAGGAAACACCCGCCCGGACGCTCCATTTCTTTCAGTGTGGCCGCTCCCTGCTTAGTCAAAATCAAATTTCGTAAACCGCTTCATCGCATCCTTATACCGGAACCTTACCAGTTCGTTTTTCTCCAGAACATCCTCCTCCGTTCCCACATACTGACAACGGATACAGTGATATTCCTTTTTATCCTTATCATAAAACATATCGATATCCAGATCTCTCATAAAACAGGAGGGACATCTGTAATTTAATTTGCCTTTGCCAGATTGAGCCATGTCGCAAATACCTCCTTATCTTTCAGTTTCGCCGTATATCCCAGTGTAAACATCGGAGAGAAGGCATAGCCTTCTTTAATATATCCGACAGCGTCCTTCCTCTCACAGCTTAAAGAAACTCTCGTCTCGATTTCGGGAATGACGGAAACGACCTCCTTCGCGCCCTCCATCTGTTCCTCGCGGCATTTATACGCATATCGGATCTCTTTGCTTTCCGCATCGCCCAGACAGGTCAGCGTGATGTTGCTCATATCCTCGGAATACTCCGTCGTGCCGTAGCAGGCAACCATATATTCATTGATCTCCACTTCCGCATCCGGATCGCTCATTTCCAGAATATTCCGTTCGATTTTCACATGAGAGCTTCCCTCTTCAAAGTAAATCTTCGTCTGCAGTTTTACGGTCAGATCGAAGAATTCAATATCCACCGGATCAAGCGTCAGAATTCTGGTCTTTCCTTCCTGTGAAAAATGCGCCTTCGTTCTGCACAGGCACAGATCCACTTCCTCTCCTTTGTAAGTCAGCTTCGCGCTTCTGACGGTTCCTTCCCCCGCATAATGGGTAAAGTAGCCGGCCCTGTACTTCTCCTGAATCAAAAACGGATAAGAGGCATCCGTGATGTGCTTCGTGCCGATTCCTACCGGCCATTCCAGCTTCGCCGCATAAGGTCTTAAATCGACGATGGCGCCGCCCTGATCCATGTTCACGCACACTCTCATGAACGGATCACAATACCAGAATAACTGTTTATCCGAGCCGTACAGAATATCTCTCCAGAGCGCGCATTCCGGCTCCGTCAGCGTCTTTTTCCGACGATAATAATCGGCGAATTCCGCCATCGTCATATCGCTTAACTTTCCTTCTTTTTTCAACTGTCCATAATAAGCCATGCCGTCCTCATAAGATTTTAAAAGCAGCTCATAAGGCGCTTCCCACCGGCCCATCTTATTCATCCAGCCGGGTCCGACGAACATCATGTTATAAGCATAACCATTGTTATATTTCGCCAGATCGCGGTACTGATCGATCAGATTGTACAGGTATGGAAACTCCCATGTTTTGGAATCATAGCTCATGCTGCGCAGCACGTTCTGCGGATGGGTTCCGAAATTGGAGCCGTTCCCGTCATAACAGGCGATCAGATCTCTCGAAAGATGCGGTATCGCCACGATGCCGCTGTCTTCTTCTTCATTCGCGGCCGGCGCATGCACATTCTGTCTGCTCGGAATCCAGGGTGCCCAGGGACCGCCGTCCATAAAGGTATACCAGGAATTGTTGCATGTATGGTATGCCTTCGGCCCCTCTTCCCAACAGGTAGCGACCGCACATTTCACCATCGGATATTTTTCCCTGATATAATTCACCAGATCGGCATCCATGTAATAAGACCCCGTCGATTCCGGATAAAAGCCGAAACGATCATGAAATTTGCCGAATACGTCATCGACGATAGACTTCTTGTCTTCCATCGAAAACATCCAGATACAGAAATCCTTGGTCTTGTATTTCTCACGGAATTCCGTACAGGGCAGTCCGAGAAGGGACAGCGCAATTTCATCCCCGTATTTCTCATGATCCGCCTTCGCAAGCTCCACCGCCTCGTCATTAAATAACGACGCATAAGTCATCTGAATCGTTGTTTTCAGACCGTTTTTATGCGCAATCGCCTGCTGCGTCTTAAAAATGTCAAGAGATTCCGTCAGCAGCGCCTTTCTGCCGATATCCTCCTCTTTTCCATGCCCGGTCACCTTCTCCGCATATTCGGGAACCATCTCCGGACGATGGATGATGTTCACAATAAACTGATTGTCCATAGTAACCCTCCGTATCGTTTTTCCTTATTTTTACTGGTGCGCAATCGGTTGTTCAATAATATAAAATCAGGATAACAAAGTGACGCTCTGTTGTCAATGTATATATTTGACTATTTCCTGCCAGATGGTTTATCTATTTTGCACAAAAAAGCGCGGCTTGTGCCATTCGTTCCCGGCAGCAGGCGAGTGATGTGCAATTCCTTTGGAGGCGTGCTTTTGCAGAAGCTGTACATCGCCTTTACGTCATCCGGTTCCTTCCGTCGATTCCCGCATGGAAATCCGGTAGCCCAGCAGGGATTTTCCCGGCACCTTTTCTCCGTCGATCATTTTGAGGAGCGTCCTGCAGGTCATCTTTCCGAGTTCTTCGATATCGAACCGGACAGAAGTGACGGAAGGGATATGATTCTCCAGAAATGAGCTGTTATAAAAGGATGCGATTTTCACCTGTTCGGGCACCTTTATTTTTTTCTGCCGCAGGATATTCAGTACACTGCCGCACAGATAATCATCTGTGGAAATAATACATTCCACCTTTTCCAGCAGCAGCTTCTCTATCGTTTCCTCTAATATCTTTAAATCCTCCATATCAGAAAAAACATAACTTTCAGGCTTCAGGATTCCCTTTTCCCTGCCGGACTGACAGGCATCGAGAAACCCCTGCACTCTGCACCTGTTCACCATATGCGTCCGGTTTCCGCCGATCAGCGCAATCTTTTCCACGCCCTGCAACAGAATCGCCTCCGTCAGTTCCCGGCAGGCATTCCGGTGGTCATTATCAATCCATACCACCGATTCATCCTCCGTACAGCCGATCGCTACGAAGGGAATTCCCGTTTCTTTCAGGTATTCCGCGGGCGCATCCTTTACAAGCGTCCGGGTCAATATAAATCCGTCCACCTTGTGATTGACGACGACCCTCTGCAGTCGTGAAATATCGTCTGCCGTAACGATGGAAACCAGTACGTCATAATCCATAGATGACGCTATTTTACTGATACCGAGCATACAGTTCTGAAAAAAAGGAAGCTCTACAATATTATAATCTCCCGGTATCACCAGTCCGATATTATAAGTCCGCGACTGCGCCAGCCCCTTTGCAATCACATTGGGCCTGTAATTGTGCGCTTTGATGTACGAAAGAACCCTTGCGCGCGTCTCCTCCCCGATGCGTCCTTTCCCGGAAATGGCACGGGATACGGTTGTCTTGGAGACTCCCAGCGCATCCGCAATATCGTTGATCGTCAGATTTTTATCTTCTGCCTTTTTATCTTCTGCCATGGAAATCCTTCCTTCCGTCCTGCCCTGCTTGTCGGGCTCAGGCGCCGTATTCTCTGTCGCTTATAACATATCATTCCGCTTCCGCACAATATAATACCCCAAAAAATGGATTTTCTTTACCTTTTTCCGTTTTCATGGTACAATCTTTTCATACGGTGCGCAAACGGTTGTTCATTCATAGCGTACCAAATGAACGGTAATACTGCAATAGTGGATATGCACAATTTAAACGGGGGTTTTTTATGAAAACGGACAAACTACTATTCGGGGCAGCTTATTATGACGAATATCTGCCGTATGACAGAATCGAAACGGATATGGAAATGATGAAAAAGGCGCACATCAATGTCATCCGCATCGCGGAATCCACATGGAGCACCTGGGAGCCGCAGGACAATGTATTCGATTTCACGCACCTTCACCGCATGCTGAAGGCTGCCGGAAAGCATGGCATTCAGGTTATTGTGGGCACTCCCACCTATGCGGTTCCGGCATGGCTTGCCGCCAGATATCCCGATATTCTGACCCGAACGCATGACGGTCAGGAGCGCTACGGCCGAAGACAGAACATGGACATTACGCATCCCATGTATTTGAAACACGCGGAACGCATCATTCGAAAACTGATGGAAGAAGTGAAGCCCTATAAGCATGTCATCGGTTTTCAGCTGGACAATGAAACCAAATCCTATGATACCTGCAGCGTCTGTGCACAGGCAAAGTTTCACGAATACCTGAAAGAGCTCTTTCACGGTGATCTGAATGCCCTGAATCATGAATTTGGATTGGACTACTGGAGCAACCGCATCGATTCCTGGGAAGATTTTCCTGATGTCCGCGGCACGATCAACGGCAGCCTCGGCGCAGAATACCAGAAATTTCAGAGAAAGCTGGTGACGGATTTTCTGAGCTGGCAGAGCGGAATCGTAAAGGAATATGCCCGCCCGGACCAGTTCATTACGCAGAATTTCGACTATGACTGGCGTGGATTTTCCTACGGCTTACAGCCGGAAGTCGATCAGTGGAAGGCAGGATGCGCCGTCACGATTGCAGGCTTCGATATCTACCATCCTTCCGCACAGGATCTGACCGGTAAGGAAATCTCCTTCGGCGGAGCGATTGCCCGTTCCGTCAAAAAGGACAACTACCTGATTCTGGAAACCGAGGCACAGGGCAATCACGGCTGGCTCTCCTATCCCGGTCAGCTCCGCTTACAGGCCTTCAGCCATCTTGCCTCCGGCTCAAACTCCGTCATGTACTGGCACTGGCATTCGATTCATAACGCGATCGAATCCTACTGGAAGGGCATTCTCAGCCACAATCTGAAGGAAAACGCCACATACCGGGAAGTATGCCGCATCGGGGAAGATTTCGAATGCTTCGGCGCTCATCTGAAAAACCTGCAAAAAAAAGCGCCCGCCGCCATCCTGCTTTCCAACGAAGCGCTTACCGGGCTTACATGGTTCAAAATCCACGAAAGCCTGAAATATAACGATATTGTCCGGTGGATTTATGATGCTCTTTATGAGCTGAATATCGAATGTGATGTGCTCAGCTGTTATGATATTGACCAATTCAGTCAGTATGAATTGCTCATTACACCAGCCCTGTACAGCGCATCCGATACGGTCATCGACGCCCTGCGCGCCTATGTGGAACAGGGCGGCCATCTTTTCTCCACCTTTAAAACGGCCTTCTGTGACCCGATGTTAAAAATTTATGCCGATGACCAGCCGCATCATCTGACGGATGTCTTCGGCATGACCTATGATCAGTTTACCGATGCGGTCAATGTGGGACTGCGGGAAATCTCCTTTGCACCGTCAGAAAATAGCCATGAAAAAGCCGACGGCCTGTACGAAGCTGAAGACACACGGGGTTCCGGCAGCATCTGTGATTCTGACGATGCCGCATCCGACTCCTGTGTTCGCCGCTGGATGGAGCTTTTACAGCCCGATACCGCCGAAACGCTCGCTTTCTATAAACATCCCCACTGGGGAAGCTATGCCGCTGTCACATACAATCACTTCGGACAGGGAACCGCGGCTTACGCAGGCTGCTATTTTGATCAGCCCCTTTTAAAGGACCTGCTGCGTTTCCTCTGCGGGGACGCCGGCATCACAATCCCGGAAGCGGAATTTCCCGTCATTATCAAACGAGGAATTAATGATGCCGGGAGGGAGATCATTTACCTCTTCAATTATTCGGACGATATACAGCATGTGATCTGGCACGGTCAGGACTGCTCCCTGTTAATCGCATCGAAGACGACGACAGATGAAATCATACGGGAGGGCAGCACAATTTGTCTGCCGGGATGGGACTTCGTCGTGCTGGAAAGCGTATCGCAGGGCAGATAAATTATAAAATATATCGCAGGATATCGGAAACTCATTTCCCTGATATCCTGCGCCGGACGGATCAGCCGCCTGCCTGCCGCGGCACCTCCTTCTGTCTCCCTGTTCATCCGATAAGACCGGTAACCCGGCTCTTCCTTCGCTCCTGATGCCTGCCCTACAGAATCCGGAAATCCTGCGCCAGCTCCGCTCGCACACTCATCAGGGAAAATCCCAGCAAATTCTGTCCCTGCCACTGTGCCCTGTCAAAGCGCCTTTCGTCTTTCATCGACAGCCCGATTCCCCAGATTTTGTCCTGTACCGCACATTCCGCCAGAAGATGATGCTTTGTGGCAAGAAGCTCCTTTTTCAGTGCTTCGTTCTGACTGAATTTTTCAAACAGACCCTGATATACGATAATCTGCCGCAGACCATTCCATATCAGATCATCATACCCTTTTACCGCGCGCCCGAACGCCTTGATTTTCCCGACATCGGAAGTCTCCAGAATCTGCCGGGCGATCTCATCATCACCAAATAATACCGCTTTCTGGTACATCATATACTGTTCCATAGAGGAATAGGTCACCCCGCCCACTTCAAACTCCGATAAATACCAGTTGCTCAGATAACCGTTGATTTCCTCCGGATTATGAAAACAGATCACATCTCTCATTTACTTTACCGCCCCTTTCTTTTTCTGCCTGTTCTTCTCATTCACATCCTCCCGTATCAGCGCATAGATCGTCGACACAATCGGGATAAAGATCAGCATGCCCACGATTCCCATCAGGCTGCCGCCGACCGTCACAGCCGCCAGTACCCATATGGAAGGCAGTCCCACCGAATTCCCCACTACATGAGGATAAATCAGATTTCCCTCTATCTGCTGCAGCACGATAAAAAGAATCAGAAACCAGATCGCTTTCACCGGATCATCGACCATAATCAGAAAAGCACCCACAAAACATCCGATAAAGGCCCCGACAATCGGTATCAGCGCCGTAAATGCGATCAGAACGCCCACCATGACCGCATAGGGAAAGCCGAAAAGCGCCATGGAAACGACGAACATCGCCCCCAGAATCACTGCTTCCATACACTGCCCCGTAATAAAACTGTTAAAATTCTTTCCGGCCAGAGACACGATTTCAAGTATCCTGTCATATGCCTTCTGCGGACAGTATGCATGAAGCGCCCGTTTAAACTGATCGCCCAGCTTTTCTTTCTGCGCCAGTATGTAAAAAGAAAATACGAGCGCCACAAAAATATTTACGACTCCTCCGATAATCGTAGAAGCTACCGTAACCGTAGAGCTCACCACACTGCCGAGCCCGTTCTTCATAAAATCGATTACGGTATCCACAAGCGAATTCCAGTTCATCTTCGAGGGCTCAAATTCCTCCAGCATGGCCAGCAGCTGCGGCTGTGCCGCAAACAGCTCTTCCAGCCAGATCTGAGCATCGGTCAGAAACTGCGGTATCTTATTTCCCAGCTCTATCATCGTCTTCGTCACCTGTGGAATCACCGTAACCGTAACGATTACGACAATCAGTATCACCGCCGCAAAAGACAGGAAAATACTCACCGGCCGCTTTATTTTCTCCACCTTCGGATTTTTCGTTCTTGAAAACAGTCCCTTTTCAATCGCCTTCATCGGAATATTCAATACAAAGGCGATCGCCGCGCCGTACAGAAACGGACGGATTATTCCGAGAAGGAAGAAAAAGCCGATCAGCAGGACATCCATTTTCACGACCGCCAGACATACCGCCGCCGTAAAAAGAATCAATCCTCTGATTTTTTTCAGATTTCCTTTGTTTAAATCCATTCTCACACCCTCCTGCGCAACATGACGTCATATAAAACGCTTTTTCTTAGAAATAATTTCCTTTTACACCATATAAAAACAGTATACACGAAAACTGTCTCTGCCACAGTAAAATTTTTATAAAATAATCCCCGGTGCTGCTATGATTCTCCGGACAGCTGCACGAAAGCATTTCGAAGATTTCAGGCGTTACGCCTTCCAGACACAACCGCATGACAGAAGAAAAAATCGAGAACTTCCCTTGCATGAACAAAGCAGTTTTCTATCAGGGTTCAGGTGTCAAAAGGTGCGCTGAATAAACTGTAAAGGCAGATTGCACAAGATATTCCCGCAGCTGTCTTGCGCAGGAATATGAGATTTTCTTAATATTCTGTTCAAGACCTGGCAATTTCGGGACA
>CALDLG010000170.1 GCA_937910785.1 uncultured Lachnospiraceae bacterium
GTGCAATCTGCCTTTACAGTTTATTCAGCGCACCTTTTGACACCTGAACCGTAATCAGGAAATTCCGACAAAGAGGAGGGGAGCAATGTTGTGCTGGTAAAAGGAGCGATCCAATAGTATAATAAGATGAAAAGAAATTCTGATGCTTATGACGGAGGGCAGGATGCAGAAGTTAAATGAAGAATTGAAGTCCGGGCAGTTTAAGCAGGTCTATCTGTTGTACGGGGAAGAGGGCTATCTGCGCCGGCAGTACCGGGATAAACTTAAAGAGGCTCGGCGATTCTATGAATTATCATTATTTTGAGGGAAAGGATATCCGGCCGGGAGAAATCATCGACCTTGCGGAAACCCTGCCTTTTCTGGCACAGCGGCGCGTGATTGTCATCGAAAACAGCGGTCTTTTCAAGCGTGGTGGAGAGCAGCTTGCGGATTATCTGAAGGAGCCTTCCGAGACCGCCTATTTTGTGATGGTTGAAAAGGAGATCGATAAGCGGAGCAGACTGTTTAAGGCCATATCCGCGAAGGGGCGCGCCATCGAGTTTAAGCCGCAGGAGGAGGCGGTTTTGAAACGCTGGGTTCTCGGCATTCTGAAAAAAGAGGGTAAGAAGATTACGGAGCGGGATCTGGAGCTTTTTCTTTACAAAACGGGCACAGGAATGGATAATATCAGTAAGGAGCTGGAAAAGTTAGTCTGTTACTGTATGGACAGAGACGTCATTACAGGAGAAGACATCGAGAAGGTCTGCACCAGGCAGATCAGTAATCAGATTTTCGATATGATGAACGCCATTGCCGATAAAAGGCAGAAAGAGGCGATGAAACTATATTATGATCTGCTGACCTTAAAGGAGCCGCCGATGCGCATTCTTTTTCTGCTGGCAAGGCAGTTCAATCTGCTGCTGCAGGTCCGGGAATTAAAGAAAAAAGGTTATCCTGTAAAGGCGATAGGAGAGGCCGTCGGTCTTCCGGGATTTATAGCCGGAAAATATCTGAATCAGGCAGCCAGGTTTTCCACGAAAACGCTCCGGCAGGCGATAAGCGACTGCGTGGAGGCGGAAGAAGCGGTTAAAACGGGGAAAATGAATGATGTGCTGAGTGTGGAGCTTGTGCTGATCCGGTACGGACAGGCTACATAAATGAGGGGAAGAGAAAGGAAAACGTGGGTTATGAGTCTTATTGGATCAATTATTATCTGTTACGTTCTGTACAAACTGGTCATACGCCGGAGAATGTCGGAAGGCGGGAAAAGGGGAACCGGAGGTCCGCCCGTAATCAATACGGCGCCGATGAGACACCGGGATCAGAGGCCCGTAAGACCGATGAACCATCCGGCGGCCCGTCCGATGAGAAATCAGCCGCCGCAGGGAATGCCGTCTGTGAATTCTTCCGGACAGTATGGGGCGCAGCCGGCACAGCCGGCGGAGGAACCCGAAATATCCACGATGGATTATCTGGAAGAAAAGGCGAGGCAGGACGCGCAGGAGCATGCCAGAGAGAAATGGGAAGAGGAGAGGCGCCTGCGTCAGAATTACGGTGGTCATCGCGTTGCGGAACGGCTTTTTGACGGGGACAGCGTTCCCGGCGGAAAAAAATGTGCGGTCTGCGCATACTGCGGCGCCGAAAATCTGATACCGATGCTGCCACGAGAACGTTACAGCTGTTATTTTTGCAGAGAACCGATAAACTGAGATCAATAAAAAAGGAGGAATTTTCAATGAAATGTGTAAGAGCTGCAATCGAAGCGGATGTAGAGAAGTATGAGGTCGGTAAAGGACTGGAGGATGGTTTCGAACTGATGGCGGATGTCATAACGAAGGGATGGATTGTAACGGACAGCCTTATTCAGGTCAAAAGAGACAACGGCAGTATCGTATGTCCTTATATTGTACACCGCAGGGGCCGTACTTTTATCGGGGAAGGCGATTATATCATAACGGACAGCGACGGAACGAAGCATGTATGCGGTGCGGATAAGATCTTTAAGCGGTATCAGATCGTGGAATAATAACGGAATAAAATCAGAAAATGACCGGCAGTGCCTGAGAGAATCAGCGCCTGCCGGTTTTTGATCGGGAAAAAGTTTCTGATCCGCAGTTCAAAGTACCATTTATCGTACGATATTTCTGCTATCATGAAAACAGGTATTGAAAAAGTCGAACATTTGTTTTATTATATAATTAGAACAAATGTTCTGATTATATAGGAAGGAGCCTGATGAGAGATGGAAAGAAGGAAGATTTCATTTGTGATTGCGGTCGTATTGTCTGCTCTGGTGATCCTGTTTTGTGCGAAGGAAACCGTGATTGGCCGGGGCAGAACGGAAAGTAAGAGCGGCAGACAGTATTTCGCGGCGATGGAGAAGGAATATCGTTCGGATATGTCAGCGCTCCTTAATGAAAAGGGATATCAGAACAGCGGCATTACGATCCGCTGGGTTTCGGAGAAAGAGGGCGTGCGGGATTATACCGTGATGATTCATCATCGTAACATTAAGCTGCTTGATGAGGAAGAAAGGGAATCTCTGATGAAGGAGCTTGCCGGGACGGAATTTCCGGATGAAGGATGTACCTTCTGTTACGAGTTTCTGATATTTTAGGAAAATGAAGTGAATGACATTTGGAAGGTTTGGGATTATAATAGTACGGGAAGTAATTCCCGGAAGAATCAGGCTGTATGATATGAGATGAAATATTCATCGGAAACGGAGCATGAAATGAGACATAATCCACAACCACAGGAAGTGTACAGACATTTTAAAGGTAATCTGTATCAGATTCTCTGTCTTGCAAAAGACAGCGAGACCGGAGAAGTGATGGTCGTATATCAGGCGATGTACGGAGATTTTCAGATTTATGTAAGGCCGCTTTCCTCTTTTATGGAAGAAATAGACAGAAAGAAATACCCGGCCGCGGACGGATATTATCGTTTTGAGCTGTCCGGCGCGCAACGGGCGTATCAGCCCGTCATGGAGACTGCGGACAGGACGAACGGAGTAAAAGAGCAGGAAATCCGAAAGCCGGAGGACGGAGCGGGAGAGGGAGAAATCCGGAAGACGGAGAGCGGGGCGGCAATATCGGACGAGGCGGCCGCACAGGAAGAACTGAATATCGATCCTCTGGTACTGCAGTTTCTGGATGCGAATTCCTATGAGCGGCGGCTGGAGATCCTGAGCATGCTTCACAGTCGTATTGATGATGATATGATCAATATGATGGCGATTGCAGTGGACGTTGAGATCAAAGAAGGAGACCCGGAAGAGCGGTATGAAGAACTGCGAAACTGCCTTCTGACGTTCGAAAAGTTTGAGTGCAACAGGCTGAGATACTGAGACAGAAAGAACGGGAGCAGACAGGGCAGCGGAAAACAGGCAGCGGGCATGCCGCCTTATCTCCTGACAGAGAATTGATAATCAGATATACGGTACAGGGTGTTTGAGAACGGTTTTATGTCAGGAGGGATTTTATGTTTTATGATTTGGAGAACAGACTCGTTGTCGGCGTATCTTCCAGAGCGCTGTTTGATTTGTCCTGTGAAAATGAAATTTTTGAAAGAGACGGCGTGGAGGCCTACTGCCGCTACCAGGTGGAACATGAGGATGAAATCCTGAAGCCGGGGCCGGGATTTCCGCTGATTAAGGCATTGTTAAACCTGAACAATCTGCCCGGCAAGGAAGGGTGCGTTGAGGTAATAATCATGTCGCGCAACAGTCCGGATACATCGCTTCGCGTGTTTAATGCCATAGCGTATTACGGGCTGAACATTACAAGAGCGGTACTGGCCAGCGGCGCTTCGCTTGCACCGTATCTGGAGGCTTTTCGGACAGATTTGTTTCTGTCGGCGTATGAAGACGATGTGCAGAGCGCAATCGATTCCAATATCGCGGCGGGCATCATATGCAGTGACGGAATTCATACATACGACTGCGAACATCAGATCAGGCAGATCAGAATTGCTTTTGACGGGGATGCCGTTCTTTTTTCGGATGAATCGGAGCGTATTTCCAGAGAGCAGGGGCTGGAAGCTTTTGAAGAGAATGAACGGAAAAATGCCGGCAATCCGTTAAAGGCCGGGCCGTTTGCCAGATTTTTAAGAACGCTGTCAGAGCTGCAGAAAGACTTTACGACGGAAGAAGCGCCGATCAGGACCGCGCTCGTGACGCTGCGGTGTGCGCCTGCACATGAGCGCGTTATACGGACGCTGCGGGCGTGGAATGTCAGAATCGATGAGGCTTTTTTCCTTGGCGGCGTACGGAAAACGGATGTGCTGAAGGCCTTCGGAGCTCACATTTTTTTTGACGATCAGGCGGTGCATACGAATACCGCTTCCGAGGTGGTTCCGGCGGCAAGAGTGCCTTATAAGAACAGGGAATCCGGAGAAAACAGCAATCTGCTGAAGCATCAGAAGTCTCCGCCTGAGAAAAGTGAGGAAATATGAAATACCATAATATCGTACAGGGCAGATTCCTGTCCAGACCGAACCGGTTCATCGCCTATGTGGAAATGAATGGTGAACGAGAGAAAGTGCATGTAAAGAATACCGGACGGTGTGAAGAACTGCTGCGGGAGAATGCGCGTGTATATCTGGAAAAAGGCGAAAATCCGGGACGGACTACCGCATATGATCTCGTGGCGGTGGAGAAGGACGGAAGACTTGTCAATATCGATTCGAATGCGCCGAATAAGGTGGTTGAAGAATGGCTCAGGGAGAAGCGCCTTTTTCCCGATTTGACGGTGATACGTCCTGAGACGGTCTATCGAAATTCCCGTTTTGATTTTTACCTTGAAACGGAGACGGGCCGGCGGATCTTTATGGAAGTAAAGGGCGTTACGCTGGAAAAGGACAATCAGGCGGCTTTTCCCGATGCCCCCTCGGAACGTGCCGTAAAGCATGTGGAGGAACTGATGCTCGCCCGGCAGGAGGGGTATGAGGCCTGGATTCTGTTTGTCATTCAGATGAAGGGGCCGGAGGCTTTTTCACCGAACAAAGAGGCACAGCCCGCTTTTGAGGAAGTCCTGAGAAAGGCCAGAAGGGCGGGCGTAAGGATTCTTGCCTGTGACTGCGAGGTCGGAAAGGACAGCCTTATGCTGCGGGAGGAAGTGCCGGTCATTTTGTCACCGCTTGACCGGATAGCAGGACCGCTGCTAGCCTGGTATGACAGAGGAAGGCGGATACTGCCATGGAGGGAGAGCCCTACGCCTTATCATGTATGGATCTCGGAGATCATGCTGCAGCAGACGCGGGTAGAGGCGGTAAAGCCCTATTATGACAGGTTTATGAAGGAACTTCCGGATATCAGGAGCCTTGCCGGCATCGGGGAAGAGAAGCTTTTGAAGCTCTGGGAAGGACTCGGATATTATAATCGTGCCAGAAATCTGAAGAAAGCGGCAGAGAAAATCGTTATAGATTATGACGGACAGATGCCTGGGGAATATGAGGCGCTCATCGGCCTTCCCGGAATCGGAAGCTATACGGCAGGGGCTGTTTCTTCGATTGCCTTTGGCAATCCGGTTCCCGCGGTGGACGGAAATGTTCTGAGAATTTTGTCGAGACTGCGCATGGACGGCCGGGATATTCTGGATTCCAGGGTGAAAAAGGAAATCGAGGAGGAGCTTGCGGAGGTGATGCCGCAGGATCGGCCGGGGGATTTTAACCAGGCGCTGATGGAACTTGGCGCGGTAGTCTGTGTGCCAAACGGAGCGCCCAAATGCGGAAACTGTCCATGGGAGGCCTTTTGTGAAGCGAGGAGGGCGGACCGCATATCGGAGTTTCCTTACAAAAAGCCGAAGAAGCCGAGGGGAATCGAGGAAAAGACAATTCTCGTCATTCGGGATGAAGACAAGGTTGCGCTCCGCAAACGAGCGGATAAAGGGCTTCTTGCGGGCATGTATGAATTTCCATCCATGGAGGGAACGCAGACGAAGGAGCGGGTGCTTGCTTATCTGAAAACGCTCGGCGTAGCGCCGATCAGGATTGAAAGGCTGCCCTCTTCGAAACATATTTTTACCCATAAGGAATGGCATATGACAGGATATGCGGTCAGGGTGGACGAACTGGAGAGAATGCGGCCCAAAGGGGAGCTGTTATTCGTAACACCCGATGAGATCGCGGGAAATTATCCGATACCTTCCGCGTTTGCCGTATACAGAGATTCTGTCTGAAAGTGTCCGAATATACTTTATTGTTAATACAGGAGAGGAGCAAAGCTGCAAAGATGAAACTGTTAACGATTACAATTCCGAGTTATAATTCGGAGAGCTATATGCGTAAATGTATCGAGTCACTGCTTCCCGGAGGCGAGGATGTGGAAATACTCGTGGTAGATGACGGTTCCGGAGACAGAACAGGAGAAATTGCCGACGAATACGAGAGACTTTATCCGGGTATTGTCAGGGCGATTCATCAGGAGAACGGCGGGCATGGAGCGGCCGTCAATACGGGGCTGGCACATGCGACGGGTCTGTATTTTAAAGTGGTTGACAGCGATGACTGGGTTAAGGAAAGCGCATACCTGAAGATTTTGCAGACACTTCGTGAACTGGCGGGCGGCAGTACGGTACTGGATATGTTAGTCAGCAACTTTGTTTATGAAAAGGAAGGCGCCAAAAAGAATAAGGTGATGAAATACCATCATGCGCTTCCGCAGGATACGATTTTCACATGGGATGAGGTGAGGCATTTTCATAAGGGGCAGTATATCCTGATGCATTCCGTGATTTTCAGGACGAAGCTTTTAAAGGAATGCGGGCTGAAATTGCCGGAGCATACCTTTTATGTGGACAATCTCTTCGTATTCGAGCCGCTTCCGTATGTCAGGACGATGTATTATCTCGATGTCAATTTTTACCGGTACTATATCGGCAGAGAAGGCCAGTCCGTGAATGAGCAGGTTATGATATCCAGAATTGAGCAGCAGATCAGGGTTAATCAGCTGATGCTGGATTATCTGGTGGAAAAGAAGGCGGAAATATGCAAACGGCGCAGGATGTTTACCTATATGATAAATTATCTGGAAATCATTACCGTGATTTCTTCCGTGCTTCTGATTCGTTCCGGTACGGAGGAAAGTCTGGAGAAGAAGAAGGAGCTCTGGAAATACATTAAACAGAAGGATTTTCTGCTTTATATCAGGCTCAGATACGGTATCATGGGAAATTCCATGAACCTTCCCGGAAAAGGGGGAAGAAAGATATCAGTTGAAGCATATAAGATCTGTCAGAGGTTCTTTAAATTCAATTAAGTAATTGGATTGGAATGGAAGCTTCATATTCCGTCTTATGCCATTTCCTGTGGATAAAAACGTAATGGGGTCAGAGAGTCTCCGGCCCCATTTTTCTTTTATTCTTATGATTCAGATTTTGTTTCAGATTCAGCAGAATATCGAAGCGGTATACAAGCAGATACATGATGGATGCCATGATGAAAGCGGTCATCACATCGAATGCGGAATGCTGTTTCGTAAACATAGTTGACAGAATGATCGAGATACAAAGTATCAGGGAACCGAAGCGGATTCCTTTATGTCCGGCCAAATGTCTGCTCTTTGCAATGGCGAAATGACAGCCGAGAGAATTATATACATGGATGCTCGGCCACAGGTTCGTCGGCGTATCGGCGCGGTAAATCATTGCCACAAGCTGTGTGAATATATTGTCCCGCGGTAAAATGAAAGGCCGGAGACGGTGCCCGTTTGGCCACAGGGTGGAGACGAGCAGAAAAACAGTCATTCCCGTAAAAAGGAAAGCGCAGCATTTATAATAGTCGTCCCTGTCCTTAAAAAAGAAATAGGCTACCGTGACGGCAACATAGAGAAACCACATTAAATAAGGAACAATAAATACCTCGCAGAAGGGAATATAATCATCCAGCGCAACGTGAATAAGTTTATAGTGCTTTACCGTCCGTTCCAGATGGCCGAACCATATCATATAGATCGGCGCATAGATCAGAAGCGGGACGATATGCTTATATTTTTGAAAGAAAGCTTTCATTTTCATGTGTTGTCCGACACCTTTCCGGTTCTGTCAGGAACCCTGATTGCTATAACAGAACAGATATTCTTTTCTGAAACATATCATAGCAGATTGTATACAAAAGTCAAAATCACTTTTGTATAAAAATTTTATCCATTTTACCGCAAAAATATCCAAAATGTGCAAAAGAATGTTATCCGGTCCTTTTTCCGGAGAATCGGGAATTCAGATGAGAAACCGGACCTTCTGCTTCTTGCAGGACAGACGGATATGGTCGGATTTGAAATATACTTCTCCGTCGGTGTGAATCCAGAGCGGAGCGGAGGTTTTTATTTCGATTCGGGATGCACGATAGTGAAAAATCTGCGGAAAAAGATAATGTTTTCCGAAGAAGGCGGTGGGCAGCGCCAGAAAAATGACCGATTTCGGGAGACTGCCGACGAGGCACAGATCAAGAAGACCGTCTGCGGCATCGGCATCCGGGCAGAATTGGAAACCTCCTCCTTCATAGCGGCGTATCATGGAGGCGGCAAAAAGAAAGCGGTTTAAATGAACGGTTTCCCCGTTGTCAAACGATATGTCACAGGACACATGCCCGGCGGCAATCAGCTGCTTTAAAGCGATGATAAGGTAGGTCAGTTTACCGAGCTTCATTTTGTTCAGGGCATCTTTAAGCGGGGAAGAGAGGGCTTCTTCACATACGGCCGCATCGAAGCCGATTCCGCTGCTGACAACGAAGAAATGACGGTTGGATACCCCTTCACAGTTTCTTTTGGGAGTAGGCTCCATCGTGCCTTCTATATCGAGGCAGCCAAGGTCTGCCGGATGAAAGCTTTCGGCATCAAGAATTCTTTTCAGGAGCTTTACCGGATTGCGGCCAGATCTCATATCTCTTGCCAGATCGTTGCCGGAGCCGGTAGGAATGAAGCCGATATTGACGTTGGAAAAGTCACGGATTCCCTGAAGCGCTTCGTTTACCGTACCGTCGCCGCCCAGGATAATCAGATTGACCGGAGCGCCGTCCGAAGCGCCCGCAGACGTGATTTTAGCCGCAAGCTCGCGGACATGACCGTTATGCGTTGACATCATCAGCCGGTAGGGAATCTTTTTTTCCAAAAAAACGGGTTCCAGCCGTTTCCAGATGCGCAGTCCCCGGCCGGATTGTGAGGAAGGGTTCATAATAATATAGTACATGTTTTTATCCTTTGTCTGTTCGTTATCATGTACAGTATAGCATAAATATTAAATTTCTGTAAAAAGAAATTACAGCTGACATATTGCGTCTGAATCGGTCCTTGTGATATACTTACACTGGTTTTTTATAAACAGTATGCAAAAATAGAAAAAAAAGATAAAAAGAAAGGCAGGAACAGGAATGTATTCATTGGATGAAGTAAAAAGAACGGACCCGGAAATCGCGCAGGCAATCGAGGATGAGCAGCAGCGCCAGAATTCGCATATTGAGCTCATCGCGTCGGAAAACTGGGTAAGCAGAGCCGTAATGGCGGCTATGGGAAGTCCTCTGACGAATAAATATGCAGAAGGATATCCGGGCAAAAGATATTACGGCGGCTGTGAATGCGTTGATGTTGTGGAAAATCTGGCAAGGGACCGGGCGAAAGAACTTTTTGGATGTGAATATGTGAATGTTCAGCCTCATTCCGGCGCACAGGCCAATATGGCGGTGTTTTTTGCAGTTATGGAGCCGGGAGATACTTTTATGGGAATGAATCTCGACCATGGCGGACATCTTTCCCATGGTTCGCCGGTGAATATGTCCGGTAAATATTTTAAATGCGTTCCTTACGGCGTCAATGACGAGGGCTTTCTCGATTATGATAAAGTGCGTGAAATCGCGCTGGAATGTAAGCCGAAAATGATCGTTGCCGGGGCGTCCGCTTACGCGAGAACGCTTGATTTTAAGAGGTTCAGAGAGATTGCGGACGAGGTGGGCGCGGTTCTGATGGTGGATATTGCGCATATCGCGGGACTTGTCGCGGCAGGACTTCATCCGAGCCCGATTCCCTATGCCCATGTGACGACGACTACGACACATAAGACGCTGCGCGGACCCCGTGGAGGCATGATCATGTCATCGCAGGAAGTGGCGGATAAATATAATTTTAATAAGGCAATTTTCCCCGGAACGCAGGGCGGTCCGCTGATGCACGTTATCGCAGCGAAGGCAGTGTGCTTTAAAGAAGCGCTGACGCCGGCGTTTAAGGAATATCAGCAGGGTGTTATCGACAATGCGCAGGCGCTTTGCAAAGGTCTGCTTGCAAGGAATGTGCGAATCGTTTCCGGCGGTACGGACAATCATCTGATGTTAGTGGATCTGACCAACTATGATCTGACAGGAAAAGCGGTGGAAAAGCTTTTGGATGAAGCGAATATTACGGCGAATAAAAATACAATACCGAACGATCCCAAGTCCCCCTTTGTGACAAGCGGCGTTCGCCTTGGAACTCCTGCGGTAACATCAAGAGGCCTGAATACGGAAGATATGGATCAGGTTGCGGAGGCTGTTTCCATCGTGATCAAAGAAGGGGAAGCGGGAATCGAAAAGGCCCGTGCGATCGTAAAGGGCTTAACGGATAAATATCCGCTTAACTAAGGAGAGAAAGAGAGGGCTGAGAGGAAATGATTCAGGTAGCGGTTTTAGGATATGGTACGGTAGGAAGCGGCGTTGTCGAAGTGATCGAGACCAACAAAACGGATATCAACAAGAAGGCGGGAACGGAACTGAACATCAAGTATATTCTGGATTTGAGAGATTTTCCGGGGGATCCATATGAGGATAAGGTGATCCATGATTTCAATATCATTCTGGAGGACCCGGAGGTTACCGTAATCTGTGAAACGATGGGGGGCATCGATCCTGCCTATACGTTCTCCAAGAAGGCAATTCTTGCGGGCAAAAGCGTCTGTACCTCCAATAAGGAACTGGTTGCCAATCATGGTTCGGAGCTGATCAGACTCGCGAAGGAGAACCACTGCAATTATCTGTTTGAGGCGAGCGTGGGCGGCGGAATTCCGATTATCAGGCCCCTGAATTATTCTCTGACCGCGGAGAAGCTGGACGCGATCACGGGAATTCTGAACGGAACGACCAATTATATCCTGACCAAGATGGAAGAGGACGGAGCGGATTTTGCCGATGTTCTGAAAGAAGCGCAGGAAAAAGGTTATGCGGAGAGAAAGCCTGAGGCGGATGTGGAAGGCTATGACGCATGCAGGAAGATAGCGATCCTTTCTTCTCTGATGAAGGGAGAGACCGTGAATTATGAGAAAATCTATACGGAGGGAATCACGAAAATTACGTCGTCCGACTTCGTTTATGCGAAGAAGATGAAGCGTTCCATTAAGCTGCTTGCCATGAGCAGGGGCACGGAGGAAGGTTTTTTCGCGATGGTTGCGCCCTTTATGATTCCCATGGAGCATCCGTTATTTCATGTAAAAGGTGTATTCAATGCGGTTTATGTGCATGGAAATATGCTGGGCGATACGATGTATTATGGAAGAGGCGCCGGAAAGCTGCCTACAGCGAGTGCGGTTGTTTCCGATATTGTGGACTGTGCGAGACATCCGGGCAAGACGATTATGTGCTTCTGGGATGACACACAGGTCGAGCTGATGGATATTGCGGATACGAAACGAAGGTTTTTTGTGCGTGTGAGCGCGGACAGGAAGGAAAAAGTTTCCGCTGTCTTCGGGGCGGTAGAAGAGGTAAATACGGGGATTGCGGAAGAATTTGCATTTATAACGGGTGTTATGTCAGAAAAAGCGTTTGAGGAGAAGATTTCTTCTGTCGGCGGCGCAATTAACAGAATCCGTCTGGAAAATTAGTTTCATCCGGAGGGCTGTGACATGAATTCACAGGCTGAGAGAAAGGCATGGTCATTAGTATGAAATATATAATCGTTTTAGGTGACGGAATGGCGGATGAACCCATCGAAAGCCTGGGCGGTAAGACGCCGCTTGAGTATGCAGGAACTCCTGCGATGGATGCGCTCAGCAGGAAGTCGGAGATTGGCATGGTTCATACGATTCCGGATGGAATGAAACCGGGGTCCGATACGGCGAATCTGTCCGTGCTCGGATATGACCCGAAGATATATTATTCCGGCCGTTCTCCGTTAGAGGCGCTGAGTATCGGCGTTCCGATGAAGGATACGGATATTGCGATCCGTTGTAATATCGTAACGATTTCGGAGGATGCCGTACCGTTTGAAGAACAGACGATCATCGATCACAGTGCGGACGAAATCAGTACCGAAGATTGTGCCGTACTGCTTCAAGCGGTGAAAAAGGAACTGGAGAACGAGACTTATCGATTTTATGTCGGCACGAGCTACAGGCACTGCCTGATCTGGGAAAACGGGGAAGTCGTAGAGCTGACGCCGCCCCATGATGTGCTGACACAGACGATCGGACAATATCTCCCCAGGGATGCGGTCCTGCGGGAGATGATGAAGAGAAGCTATGAGATTCTTGTGAATCATCCCATCAACACAGAACGGAAAAAGAAGGGACTGCATCCGGCAAACTGCTGCTGGTTCTGGGGCGCCGGGACGAAGCCAATGCTTTCTTCCTTTGAGGAAAAGACCGGGAAAAAGGGCATGATGATATCGGCAGTCGATCTGTTGAAGGGCATAGCCGTTGGCGCCGGCATGGGAGTTGCAAAGGTGGAAGGCGCAAACGGCGGTCTGAACACGAATTACGAAGGCAAGACAGAGGCGGCTTTAAGGGCGCTGCTGAAAGACGGATATGATTTTGCGTATATCCATCTGGAGGCGCCGGACGAGATGGGACATCAGGGAAGCGCGGAGCGGAAAATACAGGCAATCGAATATCTGGATACAAGGGTCATAGGGCCGTTAAAGAAAGCGCTTGATGAGGCGGGCGCCGCATACCGGATGCTGGTGCTTCCGGATCATCCGACGCCGGTCAGGGTAAGAACGCATACGTCGGACAGCGTGCCTTATCTGCTGTATGACAGTACGAAAGAGCTTGACAGGACCTGGAATTATAATGAAAAGGAAGGGGCCGCGAGCGGAATCTGTTTTCCGAAAGGACATACACTGATCGATCATTTGTTCCTGCATTGATACCGATGGTATCCGGCATCAAAAATTCGCAGGCTCAGAAAGGAATAAGATTATAGAGATGAGAAAAGTAGTGAAATTTGGCGGGAGCTCTCTTGCCAGCGCGGAGCAGTTTAATAAAGTCGGAAATATCATTCATGCCGATGCGGAGCGGAAATTTGTCGTGCCCTCTGCTCCCGGAAAGCGGGATGCGGACGATACAAAAGTGACGGATATGCTGTATACATGCTATGATCTGGCGGAAGCCGGAAAGGACTTCGGGGGACAGTTGAAGGCAATCCGGGCAAGATATCAGGAAATTATAGATGGCCTCGCCCTGCAGCTTTCATTAGATGACGAGTTTAAAACGATCGAAAAGAATTTTAAGGAAAAGGCCGGCAGAGATTACGCGGCATCCAGAGGCGAATATCTGAACGGCATTATCATGGCCGCATACCTTGGATTTGAGTTTGTCGATGCGGCACAGGTCATTCGTTTCGGCGAAAATGGCGAATTCGATGCGGAGACGACGAATAAACTGATGAGAGAACGCCTGACTTCTATGGAAGCAGCGGTCATTCCCGGATTCTATGGCGCAAAGGAGGACGGTACGGTCAGGACTTTTTCACGCGGCGGTTCCGACATTACGGGTTCTATTGTGGCAAGGGCTATCAAGGCGGATGTTTATGAGAACTGGACGGATGTTTCCGGTTTTCTTGTCGCTGATCCGAGAATTATCTATAAGCCGGAGACGATTTCAACGATTACATATAAGGAATTGCGCGAGTTAGCCTATATGGGAGCCAGTGTGCTTCATGAAGATGCCATTTTCCCGGTCAGAAGAGAAGGGATACCGATCAATATCAGAAATACCAATGCGCCGGAGGATGAGGGAACCTGGATTGTGGAAAGCACCTGCCAGAAGCCTAAATATGTCATTACCGGAATTGCGGGAAAGAAGGGCTTCTGTGCGGTCAATATTGAGAAGGATTCCATGAATTCGGAAGTCGGGTTTGGCAGAAAAGTGCTGCAGGTTTTTGAGGACAGCGGTATTTCTTTCGAGCATGTGCCTTCGGGGATCGATACAATGACGATTTTTGTGCATCAGGACGAATTTATGCACAAGGAGCAGAAAGTGGTGTCAGGCATTCACAGACTGGCTGACCCGGATACAATCGAAATTGAGGCGGATCTGGCGTTGATCGCGGTCGTTGGACGGGGCATGAAATCCACGAGAGGAACGGCCGGAAGGATCTTTTCCGCACTGGCGCATTCCAATGTCAATGTTAAGATGATCGATCAGGGGTCCAGCGAGTTGAATATCATCATAGGCGTTGCAAACGCGGATTTTGAGACGGCGATCAAAGCTATTTATGATATTTTTGTACTTTGTCAGTTATAATATTTACTTCTTTTGTGAAATGTGCTATATTATTGTAATAAGATACCTGAATATGAGGGTATAATGTACAATCACAAATGACTGAAATCTAAAATCTAATGCTTAATATCTACATTTTATTCTCATATTCGGATGAATGGCCTGAAGAAACAAACCAGGGCCAGGAATCGGCCTGACAGATGATTTTATTAGTTGGCAATTTGGGTCAGAGCGCCTGATATGCCATGATCGCGGTCGGGAATTTAAGATTTCCGGCGCGTGCCATCACATCAGGCTGTTCCGACATGGGGGTAGTGTGAAGCGCTTTTCTATGGCGTCTGAAAAGACGCTGCCGGAGAAAAGCTGAGACTTCACGCATGATTTGTGCCTGCGGCAGCAAAGACCGCAGGTTGAGAGAAAGGCATGGATATCAATATGGGTAAAATGACAAATGACGCATTGGTTTTTACCAATGACAATTGTATCGGCTGTAATAAATGTATATCGGTGTGCCCTGTACTGACTGCCAATTATGCCGTGAATGAAAACGATCAGAACAAGATCGTCGTTGACGGAAAACAGTGCATCAGCTGCGGGGCATGTTTTGATGCCTGTGAACATCAGGCGAGAGAATACCGGGACGATACGGAACGTTTTTTCGAGGACCTGAAAAAGGGGGAAAAAATTTCGCTGCTCCTTGCGCCGGCTTTTCTGGCAAATTATCCGAAGGAATACGCTTCGGTGCTTGGCGGTCTTAAAGAAATGGGTGTGAACCGTATCATCAGCATCAGCTTCGGTGCGGATATCACGACGTGGGCTTATATCAGATATATTACGGAGAACAACTTCACAGGTGGGATTTCTCAGCCCTGTCCTGCAATCGTAGATTATATTGAAAAATATATCCCGGAGCTGATTCCGAATCTTATGCCTGTGCATTCTCCTTTGATGTGCGGCGCAATTTACGCCAGAAAATATATGAAAGTGTCTGACAGACTGGCCTTCATCAGTCCCTGCATCGCGAAGAAAAATGAGATCGATGATCCTGACTGCGGCGGATATGTATCTTATAACGTTACGTTTGATCATTTGATGAAATATGTCAGGGAGCATAAGATTTCCGGAAAGCCTGCACAGGACGAAATCGAATATGGACTGGGCTCCATTTATCCGATGCCCGGCGGCCTGAAGGAAAATGTGTACTGGTTCTGCGGCGAAGAGCTTTTTATCCGCCAGATAGAAGGCGAGAAACATGCGTATGAATTTCTGAAAGATTATAAAGAAAGAGTTCTGGGTGGAAAAGAGCTGCCTTTTATGGTAGATGCGCTTAACTGCGCAAAAGGCTGTCTGTACGGTACGGCAGTGGAAGCGGAAAAGGCAAAAAGTGACGATACGCTTTACGAGGTGCAGAAAATCAAAGCGTCGAGCAAGCGTAAGGGAAAGGCGGGCGCATGGAGCAGAGATCTGACGCCGAAGCAGAGACTTGCGCGTTTTAACAGACAGTTTAAAAGTCTGAATATCAATGATTTTATCAGGCATTATACGGATAAATCGGCGGAAGTGAAAATTAATTATCCCGATCCTTCCGAATTAAACAGTATTTTTGAAACGATGGAAAAGACGAGAGTCGAGAAGCAGATAATCAACTGCTCGGCCTGCGGTTATAAGACCTGTAAGGATATGGCGGCTGCGATTTATAACGGCTGTAATACGAAGGACAACTGCATTCATTACATAAAAGATGCCGTGATGAAAGAAAAAATGATCGCCGAAGAGCTGTCCATTGAAATGCAGGATAAAAATGAAGTGATCGAAACGAGAAATCGGCAGATTGCGCAGATGGTCAGCGAGGTCGCCGTCGATTTCGACAGTCTGGATACTTCCATCAGCGAAATGTCCATGGGAAATAGCAGCAATGCGGAAGAGAGCACCGGAATATCCATGTCTATGAGTGAAGTCGTAACATTCTGCGATGATCTGCGGTCCGCACTGGCACAGATTCAGGAATTGTTAGGGAAACTCGAAGAAAACAATCTGGAAATCACCAATGTGGCGGAAGAGACCAACCTGCTTGCTTTGAACGCAAGCATCGAAGCGGCAAGGGCGGGAGAATCCGGACGGGGTTTTGCGATCATTGCGGAGAATATCAAGAAGCTGGCTGATTCTTCCAAGGATACGGCGAGTGACAGCGATCGGAATAAAGAAGAAATCCAGAGCGCGATTACGAATCTCTTAGGAAATGCGGAGAAGCTGATTGATATCATTGACGGGGTTAACATCCGGGTGACGAATCTTGCGGCATCTACCGAGGAAATTGCAGCTTCGGCAGATATGATCAGCACGATTTCATCCGGTTTAAGGGAGAAACTGAAGGAACTGGAAAACGGATCATAAAGAATCGGCGCAGGCCATCGGGGCTGCGCCGGTTTGTTTTGGGTCATGATTTTCGGCGGATCACAAAACCATATCAATCAGTATCCAAGGTCTTCCGCCACCAGATATACCCTGATTCTGCCCGCATGGCCGCTTCTTCTCGTAACGACAATCTGATTGCAGAAGCATTCCGGCGAAAGACAGTTATTGCAGTGGCCCGTTGCTGCGCAGGGCAGATTCCGGCTCAGCCGGATGGCATTGGCCGGAGATGCCATGTTCCGGACTCTGGCAACGCCGCTTTCCACATCCGTAACGATTTTATTCATACCGACGACCACGATCACATGAGCCGGTCCCTGAATCAGACAGGCGACACGATTGCCGTTGCCATCGATATTGATCAGTTCTCCGTCGATGGTTATGGCATTGGAGCTCATCAGATAGTAATCCGCGAGTACCGTTTTCGCATAAAGCTGTCTGGCTTCCTCCGGATTTTTGGCAGCGGACCGGTCGATCAGTTCATAAGAACCGTTTTTCACTGCTTCAGCCAGGCCTGTTTCTTTGATAGTTTCGCTGCCGCCCCAGCTGATCACGCTTCCCTGCGGCATGGAATCCATAATTGCTTTTGTACAGTCGGCGCTGTTCTCAAAGTAAAAACCCTCCATATTTCTTTTTTTCAAATTTTTGATCATGGTCTTTGCCAGAGCGGCAAAGGCTTCTGTTTTATGTGACATGATAATCCTCCGTTTGGCTGCATGGTTTATGTGACTGCTTTGCTGCTGTTTTTGAATATATTCGGATATATCCTGAATAGCAGGCTTCCTGTTTCTATTTTATCAGCCTTTTCATGCAAAATATAACTGTAAAAAAAAGAAAAAATTTACAATAGAGTGAAAATATGTAAGAAAAGGAAGAAAATTGAAAAAAAATAAAGAAATTTCAGAAAATGTGTTGACAAATTAAAACTGCATGGTATAATAAAACCATAAACAAACAAATTCACATAGATATCACAAAAGAAAGCGAGGTATGGACCACCGAAAACGTAAACTGAATCCATTTTAAGGTACAAATGAATAAGGAACAAAAGACAAGGCAGACGGAGAAGACCGAGAGGCTGGATCCGGAAGAATCGTAATCGAGTACAGAAGAGAAAGTAACGAAGGACAGAAGAAGAGAGAAAGAACCGTTACAGTATATTTATACGAAAGAGAAATGGAAAGAGTACGAAGGAAGAAAAATGGAGGTATAGGCCATTGGATAGTTCAGTTTAGAAGCGGGTGTTAATCAAAAGGATTAATGCCCGCTTCGATATTGTGGAAACTGTCGTAAATATAAAAAATTTGTGGTAAAATGGGAAAAAATAGTTTATGATAGACTGAGTTGAAACAGAAAAATACGTTTAATAACGTCTGCCTGTATGGATTGGAGGCTTGTATGGGAAAATTATTTAATCGAAAGAAACATCTTTTTCAGGAGGAGCTGGAGGAGGAAGAAGATGATGAAATAGATGAAGATGAGAACGAAGATGATGAAGATGACGAAGATGATGAAGATGACGAAGATGATGAAGATGACGAAGATGAAGACGATGAAGATGATGAAGATGATGAAGACGACGATGATGAAGACGATGAAGATGAAGATGATGACGAAGATGAAGACGACGAAGATGATGACGATTACGACGATGAGTTAGATGAAGATGATGAAGAAGAAGACGAAGAGACCAGAGCGGAGAACAGGAGAAAATACAGGCGTAAACGGCGTATCAGGAATCAGATCATAGCTTATGTTGTGGTAGTTCTTTTTCTGGCGGGCCTGGTGGCAGGAGGTATCGTTGCAGGAAGCCGGATCGTTGATTCCGTTCGGTTCAGGAAGCAGGAGGCAGAGGCGTTGGAAGAGGCGCAGATTGAACCGGAACCGGAACTGCAGCCGGAGGATATGGTGGTTGAGGCGCCGCCGGAGGTGGAGCTGCCAACCGAGGAAGAACAGTTGGAAGAGATTGTCAATAACAGTATTTCCACAATGCCGCTGGAAGACCGGGTAGCGGGATTGTTTATCGTGACACCGGAAGCGCTGACCGGAGTGGGAACCGTAACGAAGGCTGGTGATGGTACGAGAGAAGCATTAGATGAATATGCGGTAGGCGGATTGATTTATTTTAAACAGAATATACTGGATCGGGAACAATTGACAGAGATGTTGTCGAATACCATTTCCATGAGTAAATACCCTATTTTTCTGGCAGTGGACGAGGAAGGCGGAAGCGTCAGCCGTGTGGCGAACAGTCCGGTTGAGGTGCCGCAGGTAGGGGATATGGCGACGATTGGAGCCGGTCAGGATGCGTCGGCGGCTTACGAAGCAGGCGTAACCATTAGTTCATATTTGAGTGAGCTGGGCTTTAATCTGGATTTTGCGCCGGTAGCGGATGTGACGGCGTCAGAGGACGGCGGTGTGATGGGAAGCCGGTCTTTTGGAACGGATGCGAATGTCTGTGCAGATATGGTGTCTAATGTTGTAAATGGTATACAGAGTAATGGAGTAAGCGCCTGCTTAAAACATTTTCCCGGTATCGGTTCTTCGTCGGAGGATACCCATGAAGGAAGAGTTGTGATATCGAAAACTGCTGATGAGATGCGCACTTCGGATTTTGTCCCGTTTCAGAAAGGCATAGAGGCCGGAACGGATTTTGTAATGGTAGGCCATGTGATTGCGCCGGAACTGGATGCGGAAGGAATGCCGGCTTCATTGTCCAAAACGGTCATTACGGGTATTCTTCGGGAAGAGCTGGGTTTTCAGGGGGTTATTATAACGGATGCGCTGAATATGGGTGCGATCACCGAATATTATACACCGGAGGAAGCTGCGGTGGCAGCAATCGAAGCCGGAGCGGACATGCTTTTGATGCCGGATGACTTTGAAGCGGCCTACATGGGATTGCTGACCGCAGTGCAGGAGGGGAGAATTTCGGAAGAACGGATTAACGAATCTCTGAAAAGGGTCTATCGCATTAAGTGTAGGGATAAGCTGCAATAGTCGCAGGATTTTTGCTTAAAAGATGAATTGTCGGAAAATAATATATAATTAGTATAATTGATTGAATTAAGAAAATTTTATTTTTAGCGTTGACAAAGTATATGAAGTGTAGTATGATATTACTTGTCTGAAAGAGATATTCATTTAAATCAGATAAGTGATATGCGCGAGTGGCTCAGTTGGTGGAGCACGACCTTGCCAAGGTCGGGGTCGCGGGTTCGAGTCCCGTCTCGCGCTCTTTTTATTTTGAAAGCGCTGCTTTTGCAGCGTTTTTCTTTTTTTTGCTGGGCTTTTTGCCGTATCTGATATATAATAGTATAGGAACTTTATGCGGAAAAAGGGAAGCATGTGAAAATGAGACTTTGGAGGAAGAAGCCGGAGGTCCGGCAGTATGACAGGGAATTGTATAAGCCCGTAGTGAAATGCAGTATCTGCACGGGAGAGCAGGTTGCTGGATTTAAGGATATGCAAAGCGGCAGGTTTGAAGAAGTTATGCTGATTAAAAACAACAAAGACCTGGACGTTTTTATGCAGCTGTATGATGTGAAAGATATCGTAAGAGAATATTGATGGACATAGGAAGGGTGTGGATACGGCAATGAAAATTCTCAGAAAGATCATGTACGGAATACTTCTGCTTTTTATGTTGTGCTGCGGTGTGATTATTCTGTGCGCTGTGAAGCCGGAACTGTCCGCAAAGATTGCGGATGTACTGAAGCTGAATGAACCGGAATATGGAATGAGTTCCGGAGCGGAAAAGGGTTATGTGCCGGAGGAGGTAATCGGTCCGGAAACATATGATGTCGGACAGGATTCTGACATTATGTCAACCGATGGAGAAGCGGAAAATCAACAGCCGACTTACGAGACACGTCCGGCGAATATGCCGGTATCGAATGCCGGCAGTCAGGATACGGTTCTGCCGCAGAATACGGGAACACAGATTGATCCTGCAACTTATGGGATCACCGCGCCGCCGAATGTGGTGGGAAGAAGCGGTTATCAGCCCATACAGGATGAAAGCAGTGAGATCAATGATGAGGAAGCCGAGAAAATTCAGGATGAAATCGGCGTCGGTGAAACCGGCGACGGGCTTTCCTTTGATATCTGGTATTATCCGTATTATGCGATGCTGGATGACACAGGGCAGCATCTGTACCGTCAGATCTTTGCCAATGCCAACGCATTAAATGAAAGCTTTGCGCCGATAGAAAATGTGTCTGTCGGGGAGCTTCGAAATGTATTTGCGGCGGTATACAACGATCATCCGGAGCTTTTCTGGATGGAGACGGCTTATTCCTGTCAGTATAAAAGCAACGGGGAATGCGCCCGGATTGATTTGCGGTTCAATTCCACATCGAAGAATCTGGAACAGTCCAAAAGTATTTTTGAGACGAAGGTAAAGGCGATCAGCGACGGAGCACAGGGACTCGCAAGTAATTATGAAAAAGAAAAATATGTGCATGATACGCTGATCGGACAGGTGGATTACGTGGCTTCCGCACCGATGAACCAGAGCGCGTACAGCGCGCTTGTAAACGGGAGAACAGTCTGTGCCGGATATGCCAGAGCGTTTCAGTACATATTGCAGCAGCTTGGGATTCCCTGCTATTATTGTACGGGATATGCGGGGGAGAGCCATGCCTGGAACATCGTCGCGTTGGATGACGGTTATTACAATGTGGATGCCACATGGGATGATGCCAGTCAGAATACCTATGAGTTTTTTAATAAGTCAGATGCGGATTTTGCGGCGAATCATTTAAGACAGGAGCTTTCCGTGTATCTGCCGCCATGTAACGGAACGTCATATCGGAATCTGGAGGCATCCTCCGATAAGGAAAAGGACACGGATACGGAGGAAGGTTCGGCCGATAAGAGAAGGACGCTTGAGGAGCTTGGTCTGAGCGCGGACGGATGCCTGAAAACACTGGGGGAATATTATAGTGACTGCTATGATAAAGTGGTAAACGGCGGAACGGGCAGATACAATTTTTATAGTGTGATAAGCGGGCGGATGCTTTTTAACGATGTGTACGGCGCACTTCTTTTCTACCACTTTCCCCGTCTGCTGGCTCTTGAAATGGCGACTACAAGCAGGGGTATATGGACAGTGCGATGGAGAAGCTTGGAGCATCCACCTATCGCATTGACTGGACGATCGAGGAATTACAGGGAGGATATTATCTTGTTACACATGATGTATCGATTCAGTAATATAATGTATTAAGGGAGGAAATTATGAAGGTACTGGTGATTAACGGAAGCCCGAAAGGAAAAAACAGCATTACTTATCAGACGATACGGTTTTTGCAGAGAAAGTTTCCAAGGGATGAATTTGAGATAATACATGCCGGCGCACAGATCAGTGCGCTGGAGCAGGATATGTGGCTGATCAGGGAAGGCGTTCGAAATGCACAGATGATTTTATTTGCCTATCCGGTCTATACGTTCCTTGCGCCTTCTCAGCTGCACCGGTTGATATCGCTGCTGAAAGAGCAGAAAATCAATGTTTCGGGGAAATATATGACGCAGATAACCACTTCCAAACATTTCTATGATGTAACGGCACACCGCTATATAGAAGATAACTGCAGGGAAATGGGGATGCGCGTGCTGCGCGGCTTTTCTGCGGATATGACGGATCTCCTGACGAAAAAGGGAGAGCTTGAAGTTATCACATACTGGAATTATATCAGACATATCATACAGGAAGAGACCTCTCCTTTTGAAAAGGAGCCGGACAGAACGCCGTTTGAGGAAAAAGACCGGAGATACCGGGTCGTTATTGTAACCGATTGTACCAGGGAAAATAACAGGCTTCGCCGGATGATCGTTGATTTCAGAAAGGAACTGCCTTATGAGAGCCATGTCGTGAATCTGCAGAATTTTGCGTTTCAGGGCGGATGCCTCGGATGTTTTCATTGTGCGGCTGACGGGGTCTGTGTTTATCAGGATGGCTTTGATGCGCTTTTGCGGAAGATTCAGCGGGCGGACAGCATTGTTTATGCTTTTTCGATCAGGGATCATTCTATGGGTGCCTTGTTTAAGACATATGACGACAGGCAGTTTTGCAACGGGCACCGCGCGGTGACTGCCGGAAAACCGATGGCATATCTGGTTGACGGTGAGCTCTCACAGGAAGAAAATCTGAGGATGATTCTGGAGGCGAGATGTCAGATGGGAGAGAATTTTCTTGCCGGGCTGTCTACAAACGAAGGGGTCGGCGCGGATTCCACGGCCGCCTGTGCGGATAAGCTGGCATATGCCCTGAAACACAGGATGACGGTCAATAAGAATTTCTACGGTGTCGGCGGAGGCAAAATTTTCCGGGATCTGGTCTATGAGATGCAGGGCATGATGCAGGAGGACCACAGGTTTTATAAAAAGAAGCATTTATATGATTTTCCTCAGAAAAAATGGGATACAATCCTGTTTATGAAGCTGGCCGGGCTGTTATTGAAAGTACCCGGATGCAAAGAGCAGCTGCAGGCAAGGATGACGGAAGGCATGCTGATGCCTTATGAAAAGGTGATTACGGGAAATCCGTTAAAAGAATAATAGCAACCGTTATCAAATAAAAGTCAGAATTGAAGCGACTGTTTTCTTCCGTTTGATTTTGCAGCTGACTGTGTATAAAAGAGAAGAAAGGAGCTGAATGGATATGGACAAAAGCTTTGTAACAAAAGTGGGGGAGACAATTTCCGCAAAGGGAAAAGAAGTGACCGATAAGGCGAAGGAGTTTGCCGAGATCGCGAATTTGCGGAGCCAGATCAATACCTGTGAAGAGGTCGTTAAAAAAAATTACATGGAAATCGGCCGGCGATACTATGAACAGCATGGTTCCGGGCCGGAGGAAGCCTATGAGGAACAATGCAGGGCAATCGGAAATGCTCAAAACGCCATTGCCGATCTGGAAGAAAAAATCAAAGAATTAAAGGGTATCTGATCATCAGATACCCTTTTTTGCAGCCTATTGCTGTGGCGGCTGTTCCGGGGGCTGCTCCGGCGGCGGAGCCTCCGGGTTGGCAGCCGCGGCAGCCTGCGCATTTCGGATGTTGATTTCGTTCTGCTGAGCCGCGATAACCTGCTCATAGTCCGGATTGGCGAAAAATTCCATATTATGCGGACAGATATTGTTGGTTTGTGCCGCGGGAACCATCGTTACGGAGCCGTCTTCATTGACTACCTCTGTCATGGCGTTAGGAGATCCGCTTAATAGAGATGCATCCTCGATCAGCGGCAATTCCCGTACACCGTCTACCTTGAACGGACAAAATTCCGTAGCGGGCAGCTGGCAGTAATTACAGATCGGTCCGGCATAATGAATATTGCATGTTTCCGTCGGAGTGGTTCCTTCCGCAAAATATTCGGTCCGGAGAGTTCCGTCACACAGCCCGGCGATCGGCAGCTTGCCGGAGCGGGAGCATACCGTAGCGGTAACAATGCCCGCAGGTACATTGAAGGACTGGCTTGGCAGATCTTCATGGATTTTGGCCATGACTGTACGCCATAGTTTCTTGGCAAGATTTTTTTCATCACCGGATAATTTGACGTTGTTATCAAAGCCGGCCCATGTGGTGGCGGTATAGTATGGCGTGTAGCCGGAAAACCAGACGTCGTTATAGTCGGATGTCGTACCGGTCTTTCCGGCGATGGCCATGTTGCCGTTTCCGAAGTTTACGGAACCGCCGGTGCCGCTCGTAACAACGTCAACCATAGCATCCGTAAGCAGGAACGCGGTTGTTTCCTTGATAACCTGTTTGGACTGTGAGGTGGTATTATCCAAAATGACATTGCCATCATGATCCAATACCTTGGTATATAATTTCGGTTTAATGTAAGTCCCGCCGTTGGCGATGCAGGCATATGAGGCGTTTAATTCCTCATTGGTAACGCCGTTTGTAATGCCTCCGAGGGCCAGAGACTGCTGGATGTCGGAGAAAATCTCTCCGTTAATTTCCTTTCGTTCTTCCAGTGTTGTGAAGCCGAAATTCATGAGATAATCAAAACCGAGCTGCGGCGTGATCCAGGTCAGCGCTTTGACGGTAACGATGTTCATGGAGTCGCGGATACCGTCTCTTAAAGAGGAAAGACCTCTGTATGCTTCGCCGTACCAGTTCGCAACCGGGCGGCCGCTGGCATAATTAAACGGCGCATCGTCGATAATGGTGGCCAGCGTCAGTCCCGCACTGTCTAAGGCGGGCGCATAGGTCGATACGACTTTAAAGGTAGAACCCGGCTGTCTGACCGTATCGGTTGCCCGGTTTAATGTCCGGCTCCCCGATTTGGCGCCTCGTCCGCCTTCCATTGCTACGACATAGCCCGTGCTCTGGTCTTCGACGACGAGGGATACCTGAGGCTGAGGCGTTAAAGAAATCGTTTCGGTGAAGACTTCGTCGCCCTCCTGAAGGATCGCTTCCTTGTAAAGTTCGATATCCATATAGGCTTCATCCTGTGAGGTATAGATCAGGTTGTAGCCGGTCTTGGCCTCCCGCCAGAAGCTGCGGAACATTTCCGTACTGTAATTCGTCCGGTCGCCGTTCTCGTTTACTACGGTCAGTTCATAGTTCAGATACCATTTGGTATTTTCCGGGAAGTTGCTTTCATCAGCGAATATTTCATCGCAGATCGACTGAATGGCAGGGTCCTGTGTGGAATAAATTTTCAGGCCGCCGCTGTACAGCAGCGTGTAGGCCTGTGTTTCATTGTAGCCTGCTGCGATCAGGTCTTCCAATACATCGTCCGTAAGCGCATCTACGAAGTATGTATTTACGGTAGATTCGCCATTTTCCGAATCGACGATCTGAATGCGGGAGTAAACGTCGTCAGCCATTGCTTCCTCAAACTGTTCCTGAGAGATATACCCCTGTTCCAGCATATGCCGAAGAACCTTTTCACGCCGCTCCGCATTTTTTTCCGGATGGGTGATCGGATTATATTTGGTAGGATTCTGTGTAATGCTTGCGATTACGGCACATTCGGACAGGTTCAGATCGCTGACGGACTTGTTGAAGTACCGCAGAGAAGCTGCCTGTACGCCGAGCGTGTTCTGACCGAGATTGATCGTATTCATATAATTGATCAGGATATCGTCCTTATCCATGACCTTTTCCAGCTCCAGCGCAAGATACTGTTCCTGAATCTTACGCTTCATCCGGTCCGCGAAGGAATCTTCGCTTGTCCAGTCCGTAAAAACGTTGTTCTTTAAGAGCTGCTGGGTAATGGTGCTGGCGCCTTCGGAAAAATGAAATTTATTTTTGATACCGATTGCTGCGGCCCGCAGGATACCCTTGATGTCGATGCCGTTATGATCATAGAAACGTTCATCTTCCACGGCTACGAAAGCGTGTGCCAGATCTTCGGGAACCATTTCCATGCTGACCGGAATCCGGTTGGAATCCGTAGATACCAGTTTGGCGGTCTGATTGCCTTCTATGTCGTATACGAAGGTTGAAAAACCGGACGGCGTAACATCTATATTGCCAATATCGGGAGCCGTTGCGAGAATGCCTTTAAAGACACCGATTCCGGCGCTGGCTCCGAGTACGGCGGCCGAAATAAGGAAGAGCAGAATTACCTGAACAAAGGTAAAGCCAAGCTTTCTGCCCCACTTACCGCCTTTTGCATTGAGTGCCTTCTGTTTTTTGCGGACACCACGTTTACCATAATTCATATCGATAACCATGCCTTTCGTAAAATCCATATAAATGTAATTATAACCCAAATATGCGGTGAAAGGAAGATTTTTATGTGATCTTCATGATATATTAAGAATTGTTCACAATTTTATACACTTTTATTCCCGCCTGTGTTAAGATAAAAAACAGGCATATCGGAGGAAAGTGAAGGTAGCTGGCGAATGGAAACGGAAAGCAGAAAAGAACCTTATCGAATCGTTGAACGGGGCGGAGTCGGGGAGATTGAAGAAAAGAAATCCCGTTTTATTGCATATGTCAGTCCGGCGGAAACGGAGGAGGAGGCGCTCGCCTTTCTGGAGACGGTGAAAAAGAAGCATTGGGATGCCAGGCATAACTGCTATGCGTATGTGTTGGGGGAACGGGCACAGATGATGCGCTTTTCGGATGACGGAGAGCCTTCGGGGACTGCCGGGAAGCCGATTCTGGAGGTTTTGCTGGGAGCGGAGGTGCGGAATGTCATCGTCGTTGTTACCAGATATTTTGGAGGAACGCTTCTTGGGACAGGAGGGCTTGTGCGCGCCTATACACAGGCAACGCAGGCCGGACTGGCAGGAAGCGTGGTACGCACGATGCGGTATGGCGTTTTACTCGGTATTACAACGGATTATAACGGGATCGGCCGGATACAATATTTACTGGGTATGAGAAAGATTCCGATAGAAGAGCCGGAATATACGGACGTGGTTACTTTGAAGGTTAAGGTTCCTTCCGAGGAGGAGACGGCCGTCAGGAAGGAGATTACCGAGGCTACCGCGGGAAGGGCCCGGATTGAAAAGATTGACAGTCTGTATTATGCGGCCGGAGCGGAAGAAGCGTAGATCTGAGTTTTTGAAGTGTGCCATAGCGGCATGAATGAGGCTGTGGAAGCTGCCGCAATCATGGAGCCGTTTTGGCATGGAGGCTGCGCAATCCGTCTGTGGGTCGGCACATACGGCTAAGAAGGGAGGTTTTATGATGGAAGAAATCGTAGAACTGTTAAATACGGGGCAGTATTTGAAGCTCCGCCAGCGGATTACGAATTATAACGTGGCGGATATTGCGGCTTATATGGAGAAGATGGAGCAGGATGAGGTATTGAAGCTGTTCCGTATTCTGCCCAAAAGCATGGCGGCGGATGTTTTCTCCTATCTGGAGATCGAAACGGAGCAGTATATCATCACTTCCATGTCGGAAAAGGATGCGGCCAATATTATCGATCATCTGATGGCGGACGATGCGACGGATCTTCTGGAAGAAATGCCCGCCAATGTGGTAAAGCGGCTGTTAGCGCACGCAAGCGCGGAGACGAGAAGGGATATCAATCATCTGCTGCGTTATCCGGAGGACTCCGCCGGAAGCATTATGACGGTGGAATATGTGGATCTGAAGGAAACGCTGACGGTGGAACAGGCGATTGCCCGAATCCGGAAGGTCGGTGTGGACAGCGAAACGATCAATATCTGTTATGTGCTGGACCAGAGAAGAACGCTGGTGGGTACGGTGGCCCTCCGTTATCTGCTTCTCAGTGCGCCGGATGCGGTGATCGGCGATATTATGAATGAAAATATCATTTCCCTGCATACCATGATGGATCAGGAGGAAGTGGCGAGGCAGTTCAAAAAATATGACTTTACGTCGATGCCCGTTGTAGATAACGAGGACAGGCTTGTGGGCATTATTACGGTCGATGACGTTGTCGATATTCTTGAAGAAGAGACGACGGAGGATATTGAAAAGATGGCGGCTATCGTGCCGTCCGATAAGCCATATATGAAAACGGGTGTTATCGAATCCTGGAAGAAGCGTATTCCATGGCTTTTGCTGTTGATGATATCCGCAACCTTTACCGGGAAAATCATTTCTTCTTTCGAAGATGCCCTGAGCAGATATGTGGTGCTGACCGCTTTCATCCCGATGCTGATGGATACCGGCGGAAATGCGGGCGGGCAGGCGAGTGCGGTCATTATCCGAGGCCTGTCTCTGGATGAGATTCAGTTTGGGGACTGGCTGACGGTCGTATGGAAAGAAATACGGACGGCGGTGCTGTGCGGCCTGACACTGGCGGGCTGCAATGTCGTCAAGATGCTTGTGGTGGAGCGCGTCAGCATCCAGGTGGCCTTTGTTGTCAGTATTACGCTGTTTCTGGCCGTCATCGTAGCGAAGGTCGTAGGTTCCACCCTGCCGATGATCGCCAAAAAAATAGGAATGGACCCGGCCGTGATGGCGAGTCCATTTATCACAACGATCGTGGATGCGATTTCCCTGCTGATTTATTTCAGGATCGCGACGATTGCGCTTGGCATATAACGATTGTTATTTGATCAGGCATTGGCCTTTGCCGCCGCCGAGATGGCAGCGCGTTTTCTCTGGGTAGGGTCCAGAATCTTTTTCCGGATGCGGAGGCTTGTGGGTGTTACCTCCAGAAGCTCGTCCGTATCGATGAATTCAAGAGCCTGCTCCAGACTCAGCACCCTGGGCGGCGTCAGGCGAAGGGCTTCGTCTGCGCTGGAGGAGCGGGTGTTTGTCAGCTGTTTTTTCTTGCAGACATTCAGTTCGATATCCTCGCCGCGGCCGTTCTGACCGACGATCATACCGGAGTATACCTTCGTGCCGGGACCGATGAAGAGCGTGCCGCGCTCCTGCGCGTTAAAAAGACCGTAGGTAATGGCTTCTCCGGCTTCGAAGGCGATGAGGGAGCCCTGCTTGCGGTATTGAATATCCCCCTTGTAGGGGCCGTAGCCGTCAAAAACGCTGTTCATAATGCCGTTTCCCTTCGTATCGGTCATAAATTCTCCCCGATAGCCGATCAGTCCTCTGGAGGGAATGGAAAACTCCAGTCTCGTATACCCTCCGGAAGCCTGTCCCATATTTTTCAGCTCCCCTTTTCTTTTGCTCAGTTTTTCGATGACCGTACCGGAAAATTCTTCGGGCACGTCTATATAGGTCAGTTCCATCGGCTCGGTTTTATGGCCGTTTTCGTCTGTTCTATACAGAACCTCCGCTTTGCTGACCGCGAATTCATAGCCTTCCCTGCGCATATTTTCAATCAGAACGGACAGATGAAGCTCACCCCGGCCGGAAACCTTGAAGGCTTCGGTCGTATCGGTTTCCTCGACCCGGAGAGAGACATCCGTATTGAGTTCCCGGAAAAGCCTGTCGCGGATATGACGGCTTGTCACATATTTTCCCTCCTGTCCGGCGAGCGGCGAGTCGTTGACGATGAAGTGCATGGCGATCGTCGGCTCCGAAATCTTCTGGAACGGAATCGGTTCCGGTCTGTCCGGTGAGCAGAGCGTATCTCCGATATGAATATCGGCAATGCCGGAGATGGCGACGATGGAGCCGATGCCGGCCTCTTTGACTTCGACCTTATTTAATCCGTCATATTCGTAGAGCTTGCTGACTTTTACCTTCTTTTGCTTATCGGGCTCGTGGTGATTGACGATGACGACTTCCTGATTGACCCTGATGGTACCGTTATCCACCTTGCCGACGCCGATACGGCCTACATATTCGTTATAGTCAATGGTACTGATCAGGACCTGTGTGCCGCGCTCCGGATCGCCGCAGGGCGCCGGAATATGCTCTAAGATGGTATCGAACAGGGGGGTCATATCCCTGCCTTTTACGGTAATCTGTGTGGTCGCGGTCCCGGCTTTGGCGGAAGCATAGACGAACGGACAGTCCAGCTGTTTGTCGTTGGCATCCAGATCCATCAGGAGCTCCAGAACCTCGTCCACGACCTGAAGCGGCCTGGCTTCCGGCCGGTCGCATTTATTGACGCACACGATTACGGCCAGATCCAGCTCCAGCGCTTTTTTCAGGACGAATTTGGTCTGAGGCATGGGACCCTCAAAAGCGTCCACAACCAGGACAACGCCGTCCACCATCTTCAGGACGCGCTCCACCTCGCCGCCGAAGTCCGCATGACCTGGGGTGTCGATGATATTGATCTTCACGTCTTTATACATTACGGCTGTATTTTTGGAAAGAATCGTGATTCCGCGTTCCCGTTCGATATCGTTGGAATCCATGACGCGTTCGGCAACCTCCTGATTTTCCCGGAATACACCGCTCTGCTTCAGAAGTTCATCGACCAGCGTCGTCTTGCCATGGTCTACATGGGCGATAATTGCGATATTTCTGACATCTTCTCGTGTTTTGTTCATGAAATTGTAAAACTCCTCTCTAAATACGTTGAAAGATTTCGAGAATCCAAAACGGCCGGCGGCGGGAAAAATCTTTCTCCTGCCGGGCCCTCGAAAAAGTGCCGGCACTTGGATCTCAAGGAGCCTGCGACGCGGAAATCCTTAGTACCGCTGCACTTTTTAATGGAGCGGAAGCGTGCCCAAAGGGGAAAGATTTTTCCCGCCGCCGGCCGTTTTGGATTCTCGAAGGCAATTACTTTTCCGAATATTCTTCCACACCAAAAACACAGTATAACACTATGGAGTCGATCTTGCAAGTGAGGAGGCGCGCGGTTTTTGCGCGATTTTTGCGCGACCACTGACAGTTCTAAATCAGGAATCCCTTCATATATTGATAATACATACCGGAAAAATTCTTAAAGAGTAAGATTCTTTACAAAGAAGGGAGAACAAAACATGACAGATAAGGTAATTGAAAACAACCAGGTGACGATTATGGGAGAAATAGCGGGTGATTTCCAGTTCAGTCACGAAATTTTTGGAGAAGGATTCTATATGGTGGATATCAGTGTGGACCGGCTGAGCGATTCTACGGACATTATCCCCGTTATGGTATCGGAGAGACTGCTTGACGTGAGCGATGATTATAAGGGCATGAAGATCAGCATTACGGGACAGTTCCGCTCTTATAACAGGCATGAGGAAAAGAAGAATAAATTAGTGCTTTCCGTATTTGCAAGGGAAATTGAATTTGTAGATGATATAGAAGAGAGTGCGAAGACCAATCAGATTTTTTTGGACGGCTATATCTGTAAGACGCCGATTTACCGGAAAACGCCTCTCGGAAGAGAAATTGCGGACTTATTGCTGGCAGTGAACCGCCCCTACGGGAAATCGGATTACATACCCTGTATCTGCTGGGGAAGAAATGCGCGGTTTGCCAGTACCTTTGAGGTGGGCAGCAGGTGTGCGGTCTGGGGAAGGATTCAGAGCAGGGAATATATGAAAAAAATTTCCGAAGACCAGCTGGAAAGGCGGACCGCGTATGAAGTGTCGGTCAGCAAACTGGAGATCGTGGAGGAGGAACAGTAAAGAAGTTGCGTTTCCATCATAATTGTGCTATGATAAGCATCAGATTTTACGATGCTGTTATTTTTGAGGTGCAATATGAAAAAAGGAATGATTTATATTTACAGCGGTGAAGGGCATGGAAAGTCTCCTGCGGCATACGGCAGGGCGCTGCAGACGGCATGCAGGGGAGAAGATGTCGTGATCATCCGTTTCCTGAAAGGGAGAGGTCTTTCGGATTCGGAGTACATAAGGCGTCTGGAGCCGGAGATCAAAATATTCCGTTTTGAAAAGTCGGACGAAAATTTTATCAGTCTTTCCGACGAAAGAAAGGCGGAGGAAATTCATAATATCAGGAACGGACTGAATTTCGCCAAAAAAGTGATGAATACGGATGAATGCAGCCTGTTGATTCTGGATGAAGTGCTTGAGCTTCTGAATATCGATATCATTACGGTGGAGGAACTGAAAAATATATTGTTATGTAAACCGGATGGGATGGATATTATCATGACCGGCGCAACGACGAAGGAAGCGGTGTATGCGCTGGCCGATGAAGTAACGAAGGTGGAGACCTGTGCCCGTGCGGACGGCGGGAACTGAGAGAAGACCCGAAAAAGATGCCCAAAACGCCAAAGTTTTGCACATTGCCTTGACAGAAAAGCAGGGCAATGTTAAGATAATACATAATCATACATAAGTTGATAGAGGTTGCATTTTTTATGAGTAATATGTGGATGCGGCAGGCGCAGGAGAAACATTTTGAAAGGGAAAAATGCCGAAAGGAAGAATGACCTGCTTGTTTTTTCTTGGGCATACAGTTAAGAGCTGTATGACTGTCATCGAATCAGATGGGGCGCTATCCGAATATTTAGAAAACAAATATTTAGAAAAATAAAGCTGGCTCATTTGAGTCAGCTTTTTGTCAGCATGGGAATGGTTTGCCGGAGGCGGCATGCGTTGTTCAGAATTTCAGGTCAGGAGGAGAAGAGTATGGCAATTTTTGAAGGAGCAGGCGTAGCAATTGTAACGCCGTTTCAGGAAGACGGCAGTGTGAATTATGAAAAATTTGCGGAGCTGATCGAGTTTCAGATTCAAAACGGAACGGATGCGATCATCGTGTGCGGAACGACAGGAGAATCTTCTACGCTCACGCACGAGGAACATCTGGAGGTGATCAGGTTCTGTACCGAAACCGTGAAAGGAAGAATTCCCGTAATTGCGGGAACCGGCTCAAACTGTACGGAGACGGCGGTTTATCTGTCAACGGAAGCCGAGAAATTCGGGGTGGATGGTCTTTTGCTTGTGACGCCATATTATAATAAAGCGACACAGAAGGGATTGTATGAGCATTACAAAAAGATCGCGGATTCTGTGAAGCTGCCGATTATTCTATATAATGTGCCGAGCAGAACGGGCTGCAATATTCTGCCGCAGACGGCGGTGAAGCTGTGCAGCGAGGTGCATAATATCGTGGGAATTAAGGAGGCGTGCGGCAATATTTCGCAGATCACGAAGCTGGCGGCGCTTGCGCAGGGCAAAATCGATATCTACTCCGGCAATGACGATCAGATTCTTCCGATTCTGGCGCTGGGCGGCAAAGGCGTTATTTCCGTTCTTTCCAATGTGGCGCCGAAGCAGACGCATGATATCTGTGCGAAGTTCTTCGCGGGGGATGTGGAAGGAAGCCGCAGGGAGCAGCTGAGGGCGATTGAACTGTGCGATGCGCTTTTCTGTGAAGTGAACCCGATTCCCGTGAAGACGGCTTTAAATCTGATGGGAAAAGGCGCAGGCGTTTTAAGAAGACCGCTTTGTGAAATGGAAGAGGCGAATCTGGAGAAGCTGCGCACTGCTATGAAAAATTATGGGATTCTGTAACGGAAAGGGAAAAGCGAAAAATGGAAACGGTAAAAGTGATTATGCACGGCTGTAACGGGAAGATGGGGCAGACCATAAGCGGCCTGATTGCGGCGGATGAAGAAATAGAGATCGTTGCCGGAATCGACGCTTACGATGACGGAAGGAATGATTATCCTGTTTTTACGGATATCAGACAGTGCGATGTTTTGGCGGATGCGCTCATCGATTTCAGTACGGCGGCGGCAGTGGATGCACTGCTTGACTACTGCATGGAGAAAAAGCTGCCCTGCGTATTATGCACGACGGGACTTTCCGAGGCGCAGCTTGCCAGAGTAAAAGCGGTTTCGAAAGAAACGGCAGTTCTGAAATCGGCCAATATGTCTCTTGGCATCAATATGCTGATGAAGCTGTTAAAAGAAGCTGCTCCGGTATTTGACAGGGCAGGTTTCGATATCGAGATCGTGGAAAAGCATCATAACCAGAAGATCGATGCTCCGAGCGGTACGGCGCTTGCGCTTGCGGATATTATCCGGGAGGAGCTTTCGGACGGATACGAATATGTCTTTGACAGGAGCGCGAAACGGGAGAAGAGGAGCCGGAAAGAGATCGGCATCAGCGCGGTCAGAGGCGGAACAATTGTGGGTGATCATGATGTAATCTTCGCCGGAGCGGACGAGGTTATTACTTTTTCCCACAGGGCTTATTCCAAGGCGGTTTTCGGAAAGGGTGCGGTACAGGCGGCGAAATTTCTTGCCGGAAAGCCTGCCGGACTGTATGATATGAGTGACGTTATCGGCTGAAAAAGTAAGGGGAAGGCAGCGAATGGATGAATTAGAACAAAGATACCTGAAAAGTCTGGCGAAGCAGTATCCGACGATTGCGGCGGCTTCGACTGAGATCATCAATTTACAGGCGATTTTGAGCCTGCCGAAGGGGACGGAGCATTTTATCACGGACATTCATGGAGAGTATGAGCAGTTCAACCATGTGTTAAAGAACGGTTCCGGTTCGGTGCGGCGTAAAATTGATGAGGAGTTCGGAAATACCCTGAGCAACAGGGATAAAAAGGGACTTGCGACACTGATTTATTATCCGGAGGAAAAGCTGGAAATTGTGCTGCGTGAGGAAGATGAAAACAGCATCGAGGACTGGTATAAAATAACGCTGCACCGCCTTGTGCAGATTACGAAGCGCGTTTCTTCCAAGTATACCCGTTCCAAGGTCAGAAAGGCGCTGCCGCAGGATTTTGCCTATATTATCGAAGAGCTGATTACCGAAAAGGCGGAAATTCAGGATAAGGAAGCTTATTATAATGAAATAATCCACACGATCATCCGCATCGGACGGGCGCCGGAATTTATTACGGCGCTCTGTAATCTGATTCAGAATCTGGTCATCGACCATCTGCATATCGTCGGAGATATTTATGACAGAGGGCCGGGGCCGCATGTGATCATGGACACACTGCAGCGCTATCATTCCGTCGATGTACAGTGGGGAAATCACGACATCGTATGGATGGGCGCGGCGAGCGGGCATCTGGCCTGCATTGCCAACGTGATCCGGATGGCGGCAAGGTACGGCAATCTCGATACGCTGGAGGAGGGGTACGGCATCAATCTGATTCCGCTCGCCACTTTTGCGATGGAAGTCTATAAAGACGTGGATTGCAGTGCTTTTGCCATCAAATATAATACCCAGTATGATACCAAGGATTTAAGCCTTGATATGAAAATGCATAAGGCCATTGCCATTCTCCAGTTTAAGCTGGAAGGACAGCTGATTATGCGTCGTCCGGAGTTCGGTATGGACGACAGGCTGCTGCTTAACCATGTGGATTATGAGAAAAAGGCGGTGATCATCGACGGGAAGGCGTATCCTATGCGGGATGTGGATTTTCCGACGGTGAAAAAAGAACGTCCCTTCGAGCTGTCGCCGGAAGAAGAGCAGGTCATGGAGCGGCTGAGACAGGCCTTTGTCAAGTGTGAGAAGCTGCAGAGGCATGTCAAATTTCTTTTTTCAAAGGGAAGTCTTTATAAGGTATACAATTCCAATCTGCTTTATCATGGCTGCATGCCGATGAATGAAGAGGGAAACTTCAGAAAGGTGAATGTCTATGGGGAAGAATACAGCGGAAAGGCGCTGTATGATATTCTGGAGCATTACGCCCGCAAAGGCTATTACTGTCATGATGATTTACAGGAAAAGCTGAAAGGGCAGGACATTCTCTGGTATATCTGGGCGGGACCCAATTCTCCTGTTTTCGGGAAAGATAAGATGGCGACCTTTGAACGCTATTTCGTGGAAGAGAAAGAACTTCATGTGGAGACGAAGAACAGTTATTACAGGCTGCTCGACCGGGAAGATATTATTCATAAAATTCTGACGGAATTCGGTCTGGATATTTCCAGATCCCATATCGTAAACGGTCATGTTCCCGTGGAGCTGAAAAAAGGGGAATCGCCGGTTAAATGCGGCGGCAAGCTGTTGATTATCGACGGCGGCTTTTCCAGGGCATATCAGGATAAGACAGGCATTGCCGGGTACACGCTTGTGGCGAATTCTCATGGCATGCTGCTTGTGGCCCATGAGCTTTTTGAATCGACGGAATCGGCGATCATTCATGAATCGGATATTATTTCGGATACAATTATTCTGGAGACGAGCACAAGACGTCAGAAGATCGCGGATACGGATATCGGTGCGGAGCTGCGGGAAAGCATTCATCAGCTGGAAGAGCTGTTGAAGGCGTACCGGGACGGTACGATTATTGAGAAATTTTAAGGAAAATTTTTGCATGACAGAATCGCCCGGAGGCGGCTCTGTCATGCGAAATTTATGCCGGAGCCGTTAATTTCTTATCCCGGCATGTTATCGGTTTCTGGTCACTTTGGAAGAGGAACCGTTTCTTGTACTTGTGCTGTTGATGCTCGTACCGCGCTGTGTTGTGTTATTGGCGGAAGTATTGTTATTGCTGTTATTATTGTTATCGCCGTCATTATTGTTATTGTTGTTATCATTGTTGCCGGTCAGGTCATCTACTACATTTCCGACACCGTCTGCCACATCATCAATGGCATCGCCGATTGCGTTTCCGGTGTCATCGACCGCGTCGCCGACTGCGTTCCCTGCGTTATCGAGAGCGGAGTCATTGCCGTCCGCATTGGTGTCACCGCTTGTAACGGAATTGACGTTGCCTTCCATGTCATTGCCGGTTCCGTTTGTGTCACCGTTTAAAGCGGCATTGTCCGTATCTGCGGCATTACCGGTGCCTGTTGCATTGCCGGTTCCCGTTCCGTTGTTTCCGGTATTCGTATCTGCGGCGTTGTTGTTGTCCGCATTGTTCATACCATTGGTATCGTTGGCTGTTCCTGTATCCGTCGTGGAATTATTGGTATCCATATTGTCCGCGGAATTATTCTTTCTGCCGCAGGCAGTCATCATGGATACGGTCAGGACCATGAGAGAAACAAATAACAATGTTTTTATTTTTTTCATGATTTCACTCCTTTACTATAGTTAATTGCCTGATTGAATCAAACAGAAAAAGGCTTTCTGTTCCTATGTTATTATGTCAGATAGAAACTAAAATATTCGTTTGTTCGACGAAGGAGACGGAGGTTTAATTTGGAATTTCGACCATGTATTGATATTCATAACGGATGTGTGAAACAGATTGTCGGCAGCAGTCTGAAGGACGCGGACGATAAGGCGTCGGAAAATTTTGTCGCCGGTCAGGATGCGGCATATTATGCCGGTCTTTATAAAAAGCATAATATAAAAAACGGTCATGTGATCCTGTTAAATCATCGGCAGAGCGATTTTTATGAAGCGACGAAAAAGCAGGCTATGCGGGCTCTTGCCGCTTATCCGGGAGGATTACAGGCGGGCGGCGGCATTACACCGGAGAACGCGGCGCAGTATCTGGAGGCGGGCGCTTCTCATGTCATTGTGACTTCTTATGTTTTCCGGGATGGACGAATCGATTTTGAAAATCTGCATAAACTGGTAAAAGAAACGGGAAAAGAAAAGCTGGTGCTGGATTTAAGCTGCCGCATGAAAAACGGAAGTTATTATATTGTAACCGACAGATGGCAGAAATATACGGACGTTATTTTAAATCATGGGACGCTGCGTGAGCTTTCTTCTTATTGCGATGAGTTTCTGGTCCATGCGGTGGACGTGGAAGGAAAAGCGGAGGGCATTGAGGAAAGGCTTGTGGAAATGCTGGGAACGTGGAACCGGACGCCGATCACTTACGCGGGCGGCGTTCACTCCTTTGATGATCTGCAAAAACTGAGGAAGCTCGGACATGATCGAATTCATGTGACGATTGGAAGCGCGCTGGATCTGTTTGGCGGACCGATGAAGTTTGAAGAGGTTCTTTCCTATATAAATCGGAAGGAAGAAAGCTGAGCGCGAGAAAAATGGTATATGAATATCTGAAGCAAACAAAAGAGCCTGTCTGAAACAGGCTCTTAATTAATCCGTTATGACAATGGTGCAACTTCTAAGTAGAATATAATACCTGAATATGATATCTATATTAAGAAAAGGCACATCGTAATACTGATTAAATTGATACGGCTTCTTACAGCCGTATGTTGTGTGACCGGGCATATTATAACTTTGTTACGTTAACCGCCTGAGGTCCTTTTTCTCCATTCACTACTTCGTACTCAACAGCAGCTCCCTCTTCAAGAGATTTGAAACCTTCCATGTTAAGTCCTGAGTAATGAACGAAAACGTCGTTACCCTGCTCATCGGAAATGAAGCCGTAACCCTTTTGGTTGTTAAACCACTTTACTGTACCTTTGTTCATCGTAGATACCTCCAAAAATTTGAAAATTTATTGTTCTGACAACATTATTAGGATAACACAAGTAATGGAAAATGTAAAGGGTTCTTTTAAATTCTTTTTTCTGTTCTGCTATTTTTTTCACAATCTTGGATCAAACGCTCCATTACGAGCTGATAACCGTCGTTTCCATAGTTTAAAGAACGGTTGACTCTGCTGATGGTGGCGGTGGAGGCGCCTGTCTTCTCGGCAATTTCCTGATATGTTCTGTGATTGCGCAGCATGGAAGCAACCTCATACCGCTGTGAGATGGAAAGAAGCTCGTTTACGGTACAGAGATCTTCGAAAAAATCATAGCATTCTTCTTTGGTTTTCAGGCAAAGGACCGCTTCAAATAAATGATCTACGGATTCGCTTTTTATCTTTTTATTCATCATAATCCTCCCGGTCAGTGTGCGCAAACAGGTCTTTTTTTGGTAAGCATAATATACCATATCCGGATTTCGATGTAAAGATGCTGTTATTTTTCACTTCGTATACAAATTGAAAGGTAAAAGACTTGTCATGTAGTAATAAAAACTATATAATAGTATTTGAAAATGACAGGAAAGGGCGACGGAAAGCGATGACGATTAAAACAGAAGATTTATTGAACAGTATTCTGGAAAGTCTGGACAGAATTACCTATATTAAGGCCGAAGATATTCCGAATATTGATTTATATATGGATCAGGTGACGACTTTTATGGAGTCCAGGCTGAAAAGAACGACGCGCAATCCGGGCGAAGATAAGATTCTGACAAAGACGATGATCAATAACTATGCCAAGAACGATCTGCTGCCCCCGCCCAATAAGAAAAAATATACCAAAGAGCATGTGATGCTTCTTGTTTTTATTTATTATTATAAAGGGATTTTGTCCATCAATGATATTCAGGCGCTTTTGGAGCCGATTACGAAACGTTTTTTCGGTTCCGGAGATTCTTTCAATCTGGAAACGATTTATGAGACGGCATTCGGTCTGGAACGGAGCCAGATCGATGCTTTGAAAAAGGATATGACGGAGAAGTTCCGGATCGCGAAGGAAACCTTTCTGGACGCGCCGGAGGACAGTCAGGAGTTTCTGCAGATCTTTTCCTTTATCTGCATGCTGGGGTTTGACGTGTACTTAAAGAAGCTGCTGATCGAGAAGATGATCGATGGACTTCATGATAAGGGACGGTGCGGGACAAAAGAGACGAGGATGAAAGAGACGAAGGAACAGAAAGAATAAGGATAAAAATGCAGGCTGCCGATAGATGGCAGTCTGCATTTTTGTGAAAAGGGACAGAATCATTGACAGAATACTCTGATGGCGGACCTGTGTCCGGTTACTTTCCGGCAGCCTTCGAGGCAAAATCGGTATTGACCAGATCTTCATAGGGTACGCGTTCTTCCAGTTCTCCTGCTTCGTCCAGAATATTCTGCAGCAGGGTGAAGCTGTCTTCTTCGAATATCAGGTCGGATTTCCATGTTTCCTGCGCGGCATAGCGTTCCACGATGGTTGTGATCGTATTGAGGTCGGTTTCCGCAAACTGCGGCTGTATGACTTTGGCGATTTCCTCCGCGGAGTGTGTCTGCACGAAATTCATGCCTTTCTGCAGGGCATTGGTGAAGGACTGGATGACTTCCGGGTGTTCTTCCAGATAGCTCTTTTTGGCGGAAAAGGCGGTATAGGGAACGTATCCGGAGTCTTCTCCGAGAGAGGCAACCACATAGCCGTCGCCTTTTTCCTCAAGAGAGGTGGCATGGGGCTCGAACTCTACGGTAAAATCTCCCTGCCCGCCGGAAAAAGCGGCTGCCGTCGAGCCAAAGTCGATGCTCTGATCGATGGACAGATCGGAGGCCGGATCGATACCGTTCTTTTTCAGAATATATTCAAATACCATTTCGGGCATACCGCCGGATCTTCCGCCCAGAACTTCTTTGCCGATCAGCATGCTCCAGTCGAAGTTTTCGATCGGTTCTCTGGCAACCAGAAAGTTGCCGGCGCGCTGGGTCAGCTGGGCAAAGTTGACAGCATAGTCAGAGGAACCTCCGATATAAGTATAGATGGTGCTTTCACTGCCCATGAAGCCGATGTCCGCTTCGTCCGTCAAAAGCGCTGTCATGGTCTTGTCGGCGCCAAAGCCGGTGACGAGTGTCAGCTCGATTCCTTCTTCTGCGAAATAGCCCTCCTCAATGGCGACATACATGGGTGCATAGAAGATGGAATGCGCAACCTCATTGAGTACGACAGGTGTGGTATCTTTGGTGGATGCCTTCTCCTTTTCCTGAGTTTTGCCGCCGCAGCCGGTCAACAGGGAAAGGATGCACAGCATGGCGAGGAAAAGGGATAATCGTTTCTTTTTCATATACCTCCTGCATCTGTAAGACAGATTGATCATTGACATAGTTACTTTATTATATAGAGACAGGGAAGAATGGTTCCTTTTTTCATATGATCGTGTTTGGCAGCTGCGGCGGACCGGTTCCCGTATTTCGGATTTACCGCGTTTTGAGACGGCAGGTTACGGCGTTTGACCCAAAAAGGGCTTTTCTAATCGCGGCTTACATGCTATAAAAGAATAGAATGCCGTCAGGCATAACTGCGGAAGAAACATGGGAAACGGAGAAGAAATCATGATGTGGATATGGCTTGTGCTTCTTTACGGAATCATAAAGGGAATACGGGAGATTGTAAAAAAGAAAGCGCTTGAGAAAAACGCAACCATAGAGGTGCTGTTTTTGTATACGCTGCTTGCGTTCGTGATCGTACTGCCCGATGCGAAAAACGCGATGGGAGTGGAGATGCGGTATTTCTGGCTGATCGGATTAAAATCATTTGTCATATTTCTCGCATGGATCTTCAGCTTTAAGGCGATTAAAAAGATGCCGATCAGTCTGTACGGCGTGCTGGATCTTTCCAGAGTGCTCTTTGCCACGCTGCTCGGCGTGATCGTACTGCAGGAGGCGCTGGGTGGTTTTCAGGTAATCGGACTGGTGCTTGTATCGACAGGCCTTCTTTTGCTGAAATATAAGCCGGGTATGGGAAAACGATTACAGGAACGGGAAGGAGAGGACAGAGAGAAGGTGGGGGCAAAAATCGTGATTATGGCCTTCGCATCCTGTCTGTTCAATGCGGTGTCCGGATTGCTGGACAAAATTCTGATGAAAGATATCAACAGTTCGCAGTTACAGTTCTGGTATCTTTTGTTTCTGGTGCTGTTTTATTTTCTTTTTATTCTGGTTACCAGGACAAAAATCCGGTTTTTTGGCGTATTAAAAAACTACTGGATCTGGATTTTAAGCCTGCTTATTGTTGTGGCGGACAGGGTTCTGTTTCTGGCAAACGGAATGGACGCAAGCCGCGTTACGGTTATGACGCTTTTAAAGCAGGCCGGCTGCGTGGTGACGATTCTGGCAGGCAGGTTTCTATTTCATGAGAAAAATACGGGCCATAAGCTTTTCTGCGCCGCAATCATCATTGCGGGAATCGTAACAGGGGTCATGTAGCCGCTCCGGTTCAGACATCTGACGGGCGGTGGGAAATATAAAAGGAAAATCTCTTGTGTGTCTAATTCCTTCTATGCTATACTATAGATCGGATAAACAGACAAAATATGAGAGGGTGGGAAACATGGGACAAGAGAGAAAAGATGTTAACAGAACGGCGGCCTTCTGTCATACGGCGTTGGCAGTTATTTTACTGGCTTCTTATGCGCTTGAGGTGGCAAAGGGCGCCAGAACAATCGGGTATTATGCGGTTTTTGCCGTGCTTGCCGTCGTGCCGGTTGTGGTGGAATGGATTCTGTACAAAAAAGATCCGGCCAATTTGTACATAAAGCACGTTCTTGGATTCGGATACAGTATCTTTTATATTTTTGTTATTTTTACGACGACGAATGTTACGGCATTTACCTTTGCGATTCCGCTGTATATTGTGATCACACTGTATTCCGATGTGAAATACTGCATCGTTCTTTCTACCGGCGGTTTTCTTGTGAATCTTATTTTTACCATTTATCAGGCGGTTACGGTCGGAATTTCCAGTGAGGAAATGGCGACCTATGAGATCCGGGTTATTTTGATGCTGATCGTTGCGATATTCCTCTGTATGGCGACGGATGTTATGGCGAAAATCAATCGGATGAAAATGACGGAAATCGGTCAGGAAAAGGATAATGTGTCCAGACTGTTAAACAACGTTATGGCGACTTCAGGAGAGATGACGGAGGGGATTTCCGATGTGCAGGAGCAGATGAGCAGACTGGGCAGTGCGGTATTGGAAACGAGAAATGCGATGGATGAGGTGGCTTCCGGCGCGAATGATGCAGCGGAAGCGATTCAGAATCAGCTCGGACAGACAGAGGAGATCCAGAGGCATATCGAAGAGGTTGAAGCCGTATCAAAGAGCATCGGCGACAGCATGGAACAGGCGAAAAGCGATGTGCTGGATGGTAAGAACTGCTTAAAAACACTTCTTGCGCAGGTGGAATCTTCCGGGCAGGCAGGAAATGAGGTAGTGGCCGGTATCAATGAGCTGGAGGCTTATATGAAAAATATGCAGTCGATCATTGAGCTGATCACGAACGTGGCGAGTCAGACCAGTCTTCTTTCTCTGAATGCGAGCATTGAAGCGGCCCGCGCCGGAGAAGCGGGAAGGGGGTTTGCGGTTGTGGCGACGGAAATTTCCAATCTGGCGAATCAGACACAGGGGGCAACCGTCAATATTACGGAAGTCATCGGAAATGTTTCCGAAAAGCTTGCCATCGCGGTTAAGGCGATAGAACAGCTTATGGGCTATAACGCCAGACAAAGCGAGGCGGCGGAAACGGTTGCGGACCGATTTGAGAAAATTGCGGAAAGCACGCGGAACGTGGATGAACAGAGCGGAATGCTGGAGAAAGTTGTAGGAGAACTGGCAACAGCCAATGCGGGGATTGTGGAGAGCGTACAGACCATTTCGGCGGTTATGGAAGAGGTGACCGCACACTCCAATGAGACCAATAATACATGCGACAGAAATACGGATATTGTAAATCAGGTAGCCGATCTTGTCGAGAACCTGAGCAGACAGGCGGAAAGTCTGAACACCAATAATCAGTAATCAGATTGTAATGCAAACGTATCAACAGACAAGGAGGATGTAAGATGGGAATTATTACAAGATTTAAGGACATTATGGCGGCGAATATCAATGCGCTTCTGGATAAATGTGAAGATCCGGAAAAGATGATCGATCAGTACCTGCGGAATCTGGAGCAGGATTTTTCGAAGGTAAAGGCGGAGACCGCGGCGATCATGGCGGAAGAAAAGAATGCGAAGCGTAAGCTGGATGACTGTGAATCAGAGATGGCCAAAATGGGCGAATATGCCAGAAAAGCAGTTGCGGCGGGCAATGATGACGAAGCGCGCCGGTTTCTGTCGAAAAAGTCGGAGCTTGCGGAGAAACAGACCGTACTTGTAAAAAGTTACGAGCTGGCCTGTGAAAATTCCGCCAAGATGCGCCAGATGCATGATAAACTGGCGGAGGACATTGCTTCCTTAAAGAGCAGAAGGGATATGCTGAAGGCAAAGGCGAGAGTGGCGGAGACCCAGAAGAAGATGAACGGACTGGGTTCCGGCATGGAGAGCGCGGGAAGCAATCTGGCAGCATTTGACCGGATGGAAGAAAAGGTAAACCGGATGCTCGACGAGGCGGATGCGATGAGCGAATTGAATGAGGGAAGCAGGGAGGACAGCATCGAAGAACTTACCAGAAAATATGACACAGATGTCAAAACTTCCGCGGTAGACGATGAGCTTGCGGCATTGAAGGCGGAGCTTGGGAAGCAATAATTGCAGGCTGAGCGGAATGGAGGAATAAAATGGGTTTATTTTCAAATCAGTTTTCGAACGTAGTGGAATGGAATGAAGGCCGGGAAGGCGTTCTGTTCTTCAAATGGCAGAATCAGGAGATCAAGAAAGGCTCCAAATTGATTATCCGCCCCGGTCAGGATGCTATTTTCATGTATAACGGCGTTGTAGAGGGTATTTTTGAGGACGAGGGCAGCTATGATATCGAATCCGATATCATTCCGTTTCTGACAACGCTGAAAAGTTTTAAATTCGGATTTAACACGCCGCTTCGCGCGGAAGTGCTTTTTATCAATACGAAAGAACTGCTCGTCAAGTGGGGAACGAAAAACGCGATTAATCTTCCGGCCAGGGGACTGCCGGGCGGTATGCCGATCCGGGCGTTCGGCACTTTTAACTGCAGAATCGTAGAGCATCAGGTCGTGATCGATAAACTGGCGGGCATCCGGCAGACTTATACGGTGGAGGATGTAAAGGAGCGTATTATTGCGAGTCTGGACCAGCTGCTGATGAGCTGGATCGCCAAAGAAGGCCGGGATATGTTCAACCTGCAGGTGGATGCGCGCAATATCGCGAGAGGCATCGAGTCCGATCTGGATATGGATATGAGAAAGCTTGGCATCGGTATTACCGATTTCACGATCGAAAGCTTTTCCTATCCGGAAGAGATTAAGAAGATGCAGGAGAAGGCGGCTGCGCAGTCTATGGTGGGAGATATGAACAGGTATACCCAGATGGCGGCGGCGGACAGTATGGAAAAAGGACGCGCCGGCGGCGGTATTGCGGCCGATATGGTTAATCTGCAGATGGGCATGGCGCTCGGTCAGCAGATGGTAGGCCAGATGAATCAGAATCCGGGCATGAATGCGGCGGGCCAGAGCAGTGCTTCGGCGGGGACAGGGCCGAAATTCTGTCCGGACTGCGGAACGCCCACCGGCGGAACAAAATTCTGTGGAAACTGCGGCAGGCAGCTTTTGTAGACAGGAAGGCATGGTTACTTGAATGAGTATTTACGATACACTGAACGAACAGCAGAAAAAGGCGGTATTTACGACCTCCGGGCCGGTGCTCGTGCTGGCGGGCGCGGGAAGCGGTAAAACGCGCGCTCTGACGCACAGAATTGCCTGGCTGATCGAAGAGGAAGGCGTGGACCCCTACCATATCATGGCGATCACATTCACCAATAAAGCGGCAGGAGAAATGAAGGAGCGCGTGAGCCAGCTGATTGGCTCCGGCCATGCGGTATGGGTTTCCACGTTCCATTCAACCTGTGTGCGGATTCTGCGCCGGTATATCGACCGGCTGGGCTTTGATAATAATTTTACGATATATGATACGGACGATCAGAAAGGCATCATAAAGGAAGTCTGTAAAAAACTTTCTATCGATACGAAGATGTTGAAGGAGCGTACGATTCTTGGCGCCATTTCTTCAGCGAAGGATGAACTTGTATCACCTGCGGAATATGAAATGCAGAATATCGGGGATTATAACGGAGGCAGGATTGCCAAAGCCTACAAAGAATATCAGGCCGCCCTGCGCAAAAATAATGCGTTGGATTTCGATGATCTGATCGTGAAGACAGTGGAGCTTTTCCGGAATGCTCCGGAAGTGCTGGAAAACTATCAGAATCGTTTCCGCTATATCATGGTGGACGAATATCAGGATACCAATACGGCACAGTTTGAACTGATTCGGCTGCTGGCCGCCAAATACAGAAATCTGTGTGTGGTGGGTGACGACGATCAGTCGATCTATAAATTTCGGGGCGCCAATATCCGTAACATTCTGGATTTTGAAAAGGTGTATCCGGAAGCCTGTGTGATCAAGCTGGAGCAGAATTACCGCTCCACGCAGAATATACTGGATGCCGCGAATGCCGTGATAAAGAACAATATCGGCCGTAAGGACAAGGCGCTCTGGACCGAGAAGAAGGACGGGGCATCCATTCATTTTCAACAGTTTGATACGGCCCTCGACGAAGCGGATTACATTGCGGAAAATGTGCGGATGAAAAAGCGGGAGGCAAAAGCGGATTATGGTGAATGCGCGGTTCTTTACCGGACCAATGCGCAGTCCCGTATGCTGGAAGAGCGCTTTATCATGAAGGGCATTCCTTATCAGGTCGTGGGCGGGGTGAACTTTTATTCCAGAAAAGAAATCAAGGACATTCTGGCCTATTTAAAGACAATCGATAACGGGCGCGACGACGTGGCCGTAAAAAGAATTATCAATATACCCAAAAGAGGAATCGGCGCAACAACCATTCTGCGGGTGCAGGAGTATGCGGACAGCAGGAATATCAGCTTCTATGACGCGCTGCGGGAAGCGGATCAGATCATGACGATCGGGAAAAGCGCGTCGAAATTGAAATCCTTTGTCACGATGATTCAGGTATTTAGAAGTAAACTGGAGTTTTTTGATCTGGAGGATCTGGTCAGGGATATTCTGGAGACGACCGGATATGTGCGTGAACTGGAGGATTCCGATGCGGAGGACGCGGAGGATCGGATTGAAAACATCGATGAACTGATCAGCAAGGCGGCGGCCTATGACGAGTCCCATGAGGAATCGAGTCTAAGCGAGTTTCTGGAAGAGGTGGCGCTTGTTGCGGATATTGATCAGGTTTCCGACGATCCTAACAGGGTGCTTTTGATGACGCTGCACAGCGCAAAAGGACTGGAGTTTCCACAGGTCTATCTGGCGGGACTGGAAGACGGTGTTTTTCCAAGCTATATGACGATTACATCGGATGATCCGCTGGAGATAGAAGAGGAAAGACGGCTTGCGTATGTGGGAATTACGAGGGCAAAGGAAGACCTGACGATTACCTGTGCCAGACAGCGTATGATTCGCGGGGAGACACAGTACAATCCGGTCAGCCGTTTCGTCAAAGAGATTCCGCCGTTCCTTCTGGATCATAAACTGCCAAAGCCGAAGATCAGAGATTATGATGATTATGCGGAGAGTGGTTATGGTTACGGCAATAGAACAGGCGAAAGCGGTTATCGTCGAAACAGCATGACAGAGAGCGGCGGACATTCGTATGGCAGAAATGAATCCGACGGAAGGGAAACGGAAAACGCATACGGGGGTTACAGGCGCGGCGCGGCAGGCGAATACCGGAGACAGTTCGGTATCGATGCGGATCAGATTTTTGATAAACCGAAGGCCGTTGCGAAGCCGAAAGCGGTTGCCAGACCGAAGCGCACTGCTTACGAGGATCAGCCCTATATTACGAGAACGACGGCGCAGATCGCGGAACAGACCGCAATGGCGGCAGCATCTTCGGGAGGCTCCCTTGGTTATGAGAAGGGCGACAGGGTCAGACATTTGAAATACGGAGAAGGCACCGTGATGAAGATTGAATCGGGTCCGCGTGATTATCAGGTGACGGTTGTTTTCGACGAGGCAGGACAGAAGATTATGTATGCGGGATTCGCGAAGCTGAAGAAAGTGTAGGAATGCGGCATTTTGCACGAAAGACGTTAAAAAAATAAAAATGTATAGTAAAAAATATCAATTAGTGGTATATTATATTGTATAGTGCATTTGAAGCGGGAAAAAATGGAAACTACAATTTATCATTCAGGAAAGAGAGGATATGGGTATGAGCAGAACAGAAATCAAAGAGGAAGTTTTGAATAAATTGGATGAGGTACTGGATAATACAAGAGTAGCCGAACTTCTGGGTAAGAAGAAGGAAGAGGAAAAGAAGAATAACACTCTTTTGTGGGTTTTTGCGATCATCGGAGCCATTGCGGCCGTAGCGGGCATCGCATATGCGGTATACCGCCATATGCAGCCGGATTATCTGGATGATTTTGATGATGATTTCGACGATGATTTCGATGATGATCTGTTTGAGGATGAAGAGGACGAAGATGAGCCTGCAAAGGAAACGACAAACGATCAGTAAATAACCGGGAAAAGCGTTTGACCGGACAATCGGCTAATGTTTATGGAACCGGAGTTATAGGAAAAAGAAAGCAGGATGTATCATGAAATACGGTACAGCCTGCTTTTTCTTCCTGCCCGAAGCGGAAACGATGCGTGAAGCGGGGCGGTTTGAAAAGATCTGACATCCGGACCGGGCGTCAGGCAGAAAGGAAAGGACAAGCATATGAAAAAAGGACAGGTTCTGGAAGGCATCGTAACGCGGGTGGATTTTCCCAATAAAGGCATCGTTGAAACGCAGGAGGGAATCTGCGTTGTAAAAAATGCCCTGCCGGGTCAGCGCATTATCTGCTCGGTGAATAAAGTGAGAAAAGGAAAGGCCGAGGGAAGAATGCTGGAGGTTGTGGAACATGCGCCGATGGAGATCGAAAGCCCCTGCCCCCATTTCGGGATCTGCGGAAGCTGTATTTATCTTTCGCTGCCTTATGAAGAACAGCTGAAAATCAAAGAAATGCAGGTGAAAAGACTGCTCCGATCCGTTACGGACAGGCAGGGAGAATTTCGGTTTGAGGGAATCAAACCGAGTCCGGTCTGTTTCGGTTACCGCAATAAAATGGAATTTTCCTTCGGAGATGAGGTGAAGGACGGTCCGTTGTCCCTTGGCATGCATAAAAGAGGCAGCTTTTACGATATCGTTTCCGTAACGGACTGCCGGATCGTGGATGAGGATTACCGAAATATTCTGCGATGTGTGCGGGATTATTTTGCCTCGTTCGGGGAACAGGGCGTCTCGATACCGTTTTATCACAGACTCCGCCATACCGGCTATCTGCGTCATCTTCTCGTCCGGAAGGCGGCAAAGACCGGAGAAATTCTGATCGCGCTCATCACCACGACGCAGGTGGCGGACGAAAGCGGCGGCAGCTTTTCCGAAACGGATGTGCTGGACGGCATGACAAAGGCACTGCTCGATCTTTCCCTTGCGGGAACGATTGCGGGGATTCTGCATATCAGGAACGATTCCGTTGCCGATGTGGTTCAAAGCGACGAGACGAGAATTTTATATGGAAAGGATTACTTCTATGAGGAACTGCTTGGACTGAAGTTCCGGATTTCCGTCTTTTCCTTTTTCCAGACGAACAGCCTGGGAGCAGAGGTGCTGTACCGGACGGCGAGGGATTATATCGCGGATGAGACCGCGGGAAGGGTGGTATTCGATCTGTACAGCGGGACGGGAACAATTGCGCAGCTGATGGCGCCTGTGGCGAAGAAGGTCATCGGCGTAGAGATCGTGGAGGAGGCGGTCGAAGCGGCCAGAGAAAATGCGATAGCAAATGGTTTACATAACTGTGAGTTTATTGCCGGAGATGTGTTGAAGGTTCTCGATACAATAGAAGAAAAACCGGATATGATTATTCTCGATCCGCCCAGGGACGGGATTCATCCGAAGGCGCTTCATAAGATCATCCGGTACGGCGTGGAGAAGATTCTGTATATATCCTGTAAGCCGACGAGTCTGGTGCGGGATCTGGAGAGCTTCTTAGAGAGCGGTTACGCGGTGGAGCGCGCGGTAGCGGTGGATATGTTTCCGTTTACGGGGAATGTGGAGACGTGTGTCCTTTTGTCACGTAAAAAATCAGGTAGCAAATCCACTAAGATTGAGATAGAAATTGACCTGAATGAAGCAGATAAGAGGGAATGTCTCGGCAAAGCAACCTATCAGGAAATTAAGGATTATGTTTGGGAGTATTATCAAACGAAGGTTTCAAATCTGTATATATCACAGATCAAGAAAAAGTGTGGACTAGACGTAGGCGAGAATTTCAATAAACCCAAGACAGAAGGGAACAGAGTTCCAAACTGCCCAATAGAGAAAGAGAGGATGATTAGAAAAGCACTGGAATATTTTGGTATGATAAATAAAGAGTAAGTTGCAAACTCCCTGAATGGTATGGTTCAGGGAGTTTCAGTATTTTTGATTTCTTCTATTTGGAAATGCGGAGTTGAGGATGCTGTTTTACAAAAAGCCCATATTTTATATGAGTGTTCATCACCATATTTGTCGTTACATTTTATTTGCATTTTGAAACAGCAATTATTTTCAGATAAAGGTGGATTAAACAGTGAAATATCATATTTTTGGTTAGGTAGAATTGTATCAATATGTATATTCCCTTTTTGAGACCATATTACTTCTTTATTTTCATTAAAAGTTTGTATAGGTCCAAGAATAATATTGTTGGCAACATTGGTTGATATGTTTTCTATATTAAGTTTCATTCGAGAATTATTACCCTGACTGCCCATATGGTTAAATCTGAATCTTGGCATATTGCTTTCGTGTTAGGTCAGTTTACAAGAAACTACACGCAGACCATGAAACGGGCTGCTGACAACAACAGGCGCTATGCTCCCGGCTGGGTGCATAGCGCCTGTTTGTTGCGGGGGTTTCCAAAGGGGGCAGCGCCCCATTTGGCACACGACTTTGCGGAGCAAAGTGTAGTGTGTTATACGCTCTGTCGGCGTTGCCGTGAAAATGCCGTTGC